>NZ_JBBNLR010000002.1:0-133161 GCF_040092375.1 Collinsella sp. CLA-ER-H5 | reverse complement strand
CTCCCTCCATCGCGGGCCGGGGGATTCCGGCCCCTCTGGGGTTGCCTACCCGGATTCGCGCCTCAGGACTCAGCGCAACGCGTTGCGCTGAGTCCTGAGGCTGTTGCAATGAAAATGAGAATCAAGGCAGCGGAGCTGATTCAGTTGAGATTGCCTGAACATTCCGCCCCTCTTTACGCCCTCGGGTATACTCAAAAGCTACTGATTCGATTTGATGCCCAGCAACAGCAGAGGGGATAGTATATGTGCGGTTTTGTCGGTTTTGTCGGTGGGACGGATAACCAATCCGAGGTGCTCACCAAGATGATGGACCGCATCGTCCATCGCGGTCCCGACATGGGCGGTCAGTTTATCGACGGCCGCGTTGCCCTCGGCTTCCGCCGCTTGTCGATCCTCGACCTGACCGAGGCCGGCGCTCAGCCCATGGCCAATGAGGACGGCAGCGTCGTCATTGTCTTCAACGGTGAGATCTACAACTTCCAAGAACTCCGTTCCGAGCTCGAAGCCAAGGGCTACAAGTTCCATTGCGGCGCCGACACCGAGAGCCTCCTGCACGGCTACGAGGAGTGGGGCGAGGCCGTCCTCGATCGCCTGCGCGGTATGTACGCCTTCGTCATCTGGGACAAAAAGAAGAACAAGCTTTTTGGCGCCCGCGACATCTTTGGCATCAAGCCGCTTTACTACTATCCCATGGCCGATGCGGGCGACGGCGCTCCGGGCGTGCTCTTTGGTTCCGAGATCAAGAGCTTCCTGGACTACCCGCACTTCCACAAGGCGGTCAACAAAAAGGCTCTGCGTCCGTACATGACGCTGCAGTATTCGGCAACCGAGGAGACCTTCTTCGAGGGTGTCTACAAGCTGCCGCCGGCGCACTACTTTACCGTCGATATCCCGACCGGCAAGATGAACATCGAGCGCTACTGGGATTGCGATTACTCTGCCGTCGAGAAGCCGTTCGAAGAGTATGTCGATGAGCTGGACGAGGTCGTGCACGAGAGTGTCGAGGCCCATCGCATCGCCGACGTCAAGGTCGCGTCGTTCCTCTCCGGCGGCGTCGACTCCAGCTATATTGCCGCTTGCCTCATGCCCGACAAGACCTTCTCGGTGGGCTTTGACTACAAGAACTTCAACGAGACCAACTACGCCAAGGAGCTTTCCGATAAGCTCGGCGTCGAGAACGTCCGCAAGATGATTACCGCCGACGAGTTCTTCGGTGCGCTCGAGGACATCCAGTATCACATGGACGAGCCGCAGTCCAACCTGTCTTCCGTGCCGCTGTGGTTCTTGGCCGAGATGGCTCGCAAGG
This sequence comes from Collinsella sp. CLA-ER-H5, assembly GCF_040092375.1. Classification (NCBI taxonomy): domain Bacteria; kingdom Bacillati; phylum Actinomycetota; class Coriobacteriia; order Coriobacteriales; family Coriobacteriaceae; genus Collinsella; species Collinsella sp. CLA-ER-H5. The sequence goes on along the minus strand of NZ_JBBNLR010000002.1, from coordinate 131,855 downwards.
ACGTCACCGTCGTGCTTTCGGGCGAAGGCGCCGACGAACTCTTTGGCGGCTACGCCTACTACGAGGATACGGTCCCGGTGCGCAAGTACAAAAAGATGGTGCCGCTGCCCATCCGTCGCGCGCTCGGTAACCTGGCGCTGCATATGCCGTACTTCAAGGGACATAACTTCCTGGTCAAGGGTGCCGAGATCCCCGAGAAGTCGTTCCTGGGACAGGCTCTGGTATGGCCGGAGCGCGAGGTCGACGGCGTGCTCAAGCCCGAGTACAACACCGGCGACGGCGCCTTCGAGCTCGCTGCACCCATCTACGCACGCGTGAAGGGTCAGCCCGAACTGGTCAAGAAGCAGTACCTGGACATGAACATGTGGCTCCCGGGCGACATTCTGCTCAAGGCCGACAAGATGTGCATGGCGCACTCGCTGGAGCTGCGCGTGCCCTTCCTGGACCGCAAAGTCATGGAGTTCGCCGAGCACATTCCCGATCGCTACCGCATCAACGAGAACGGCAACAAGCAGGTACTCCGCCACGCTGCCAACAAGTCGCTGCCCGATGAGTGGGCCACCCGTCCCAAGGTGGGCTTCCCGGTGCCGATTGTCTACTGGCTGCGCGAGCAAAAGTGGTACGACTATGTCAAGGAGTACTTCACCGCGCCGTGGGCAAGCGAGTTCTTCAATACCGGCGAGCTCATGCACCTGCTCGATCTGCACTTTGCGGGCAAGGGCGATTTCCAGCGCAAGATCTATACGCCGCTCGTGTTCCTAGTGTGGTACAAGCGCTTCTTTATCGACGAGGACCAGCCCGCTGTTCAGGCTGCCTAGCCTCGGCTTACGAACGCCTGCGCGTAACGGCTCCTCCGGGAGCCGTTTTTGCGTGGGTGCGTTTCAGTTACTATAAAACCGTCCCTGCCAAATGGCTGAGAAAGGTGAAAGATGCACCATTCGGATTCCGCGACCGTGACCACGGTCGATACGCTTGCCAAGCTTCTCGATGTGTGCGGCGAGCTGCGCGCATCAGAGCAGGTTGACGAGCGCGCCGTGACCGGCTGCTCGTTTGATTCGCGCGCGGTCTCGGCAGGTGACGTATTCTTTTGCAAAGGTGCTGCCTTTAAGCCCGCGTTTTTGAGCATGGCGCTCGATGCGGGCGCCGTCGCATTTGTGTGCGAGGAGTCGCTGGTCGAGTCTCTGGAGCCGCTGGCGCAGGAGAGCGGTGCTGCGATGCTGGTTGTTGATAGTGTTCGCACGGCCATGGCCCTGTTGCCGCCGGAGGTCTACGACCGTCCCGACCACGACGTCAAGATCGTGGGCATCACCGGCACCAAGGGAAAGACCACGGCCGCTTTTATGCTCCAGTCCATCATCAAGGCGGCGGGCGAGTCCTGCGGCATGATCGGCTCGGTGAGTACCGACGATGGTATCGAGTGCTACGAGAGCACCAACACCACGCCCGAGGCCCCCGAGGTTTGGCGCCATATCGCCAACTGCCGCACGTCCGGTCGCCAGTCCATGGTCATGGAGGTCTCGAGCCAGGCGCTCAAGTACCAACGCGTCGAGAATCTGCCGTTTGACGTGGCGTGCTTCCTCAACATCGGCCGCGACCACATCTCGCCGATCGAACACCCCACGTTTGAGGATTATTTTGAGAGCAAGCTTAGGATCTTTGACCAGGCAAAGACCGCCGTGGTGAATCTGGGCACCGATGAGGTTGACCGTGTGCTAGAGGCAGCGTCGACGGCCGAGCGCTTGGTGACCGTTGGCGTCGAGCATCCCGAGGCAAGCCTGTGGGCGAGCGATGTCCGCATGCTCGGCTTTAACATCGAGTTCAACTTGCACGGCATGAGCGCCGACGAGCCCGAGGCGGGGGAGAAGGTCCTGCTGGGTATCGCGGGCGACTTTAACGTGGAAAACGCGCTGGTCGCTATCGCCGCTGCGCGCGAGATCGGCATCGGTATCGAGGCTATCAAGAAGGGCCTCTCCAAACTGCGTGTGCCGGGCCGCATGGAGGTCGTGGAGTCGAAGGACGGCCGCGTGATCTGCGTCGTTGACTATGCGCACAACCAGCTTTCGTTCCGTTCGCTTTTCTCGTCGGTCAAGCGCGCGTTTCCCGCTAGCCCCGTCATTGCGCTGTTTGGCGCCGCCGGCGGCAAGGCGCAGGAGCGCCGCGAGCAATTGCCACGCGAGGCCGCACCGTATTCCGACCTGATGATCTTTACGAACGAGGATCCAGCTCACGAGGACCCGATGAAGGTCTGTCGCGAGCTTGCCGAGCATGTTCCCGACGATACGCCGAACAAGATCATCCTCGACCGCGAAGCCGCTGTGCATGCGGCGTTCAAGGCGGCGCGCGAGGAGTACGTCAACCCCGATGCTCCCACCATTGTCTTGCTGCTGGCAAAGGGTGACGAGGAGCTCATGCACGTGGGCGACGAGTTCGTGCCCATCGAGAGCGACCTTTCGCTGGCCAATCGCCTGATCGATGTTACCCAGTTTGACTAATGAACCATGATGGCGGCGGCGCCCTGAGTGCGCTGTCGCCATAAGCGTGTTCCCTCAATCAAAACATGCCGTCCAAGTCCAAACCCTTCTACGTAAACGGAGTAACCATGTCCCACAATACCCTGCCGACCGTTGCCGAGCTTTCGGGCGAGATGCGCGAGCGCTTGGCCAAGGTCAAATACGTCTTTACCGACCTGGATGCCACGATGCTCGCACCCGGCTCGTGCGTGCTACGCGACAACGACGGCAACCCCTCGACCAAACTCGTCGAGGCCGTCGTGGCGCTCGCTCGCGCTGGTATTCAGGTGGTTCCCACCTCGGGCCGCAACCGTACCATGATCCACGAGGACGCGCGCGTGCTCGGTCTCAACTCCTACATCGGCGAGATGGGCGGCCTGGTCATGTACGACCTCAAAGCCAACGATTGGGAGTATCTGACCGGCGACATGCCCTACGACTCCTCTTGCGGCCTCACGCCGCACCAGGTGATCGAGCAGACCGGCGTGTGCGAGAAGATCCTCGCCCGCTGGCCGCACAAGATCGAGTATCACAACGACATGTCGACCGGCTACAAATACCGTGAGGTCACCGTCGGCATGCGCGGCGATGTGCCCGACGATGAGGTTCAGGCCATCCTGGACGAGGCCGGCTGCGGTCTGATCTGGGCTTGCAACGGCCATCTGACTCACCTGTCCAAGCCGACGACGCTCGAGCTCGATCGCGTCGAGGACGGTCGCGCATTCAACATCAACCCCGCGGGTCTCAACAAGGGCGTTGCCATCGCGCGCTTCTGCGAGCACCTGGGGATCGAGCGCGAGGAGACGCTCGCGCTCGGCGATTCCGAGTCCGACTTCTACATGGCCGATCACGTGGGCACGTTCTGCCTGGTCGAGAATGGCCTGACGAGCGCCGGCGCGCCCGAGTTCCTGGCTGCTTGCGAGAACGCTTTCGTTACGCGCGGCAAAATTGTCGACGGTTGGGCGGCGACGGCAGAGCTGCTGGTCGCGGCGCGTTCGTAGCGCGGCGCCGCCGCACTTGGACATGTCTTTTCGAGAGAGACTGGTGAGGTAATGTCCGATATCGAGAATCCGGCAGGCGACACGCGCCCGATTGGCGTGTTCGATTCTGGTTTGGGCGGTCTGACGGTTGCGCGCGCGATTGCGACGGCGCTGCCGCACGAGTCCGTCTACTACTTTGGCGACACCAAGCGCTGCCCCTACGGCACCCGCACCGAGGATGAAGTGCGCTCGTTTGCGTTGCAGGCGGGTCGTTGGCTTTCGAAGCACGACGTCAAGATTATGGTCATCGCCTGCAACACGGCGACCGCTGCGGCCTTGCGTCTGGCCCAGCAGGTGCTCGACGTTCCCGTGATCGGTGTGATCGCGCCGGGTGCCCGTGCGGCAATCAACAGCACGCGTACGCGTCGCGTGGGCGTGCTCGCCACCAACCTCACTATTCGCTCGGGCGCCTACACGCGCGCCATTCAGGACCTGGATGCCGGTGTCGATGTATACGGCTGTCCTGCCTCGAGCTTTGTCGAGGTTGTCGAACACGAGCTCGCCTCGGGTGCACATCTGCAGGAACAGTGGCTTGAGAACGAGGACATCTTCGATACGCCTGCTGTGCGTGCGCTGGTGGGTGCCACGGTTGAGCCGCTACGCGACCACGGTATCGATACCGTGGTGCTCGGCTGTACGCATTTCCCGCTGTTGGTGGGACCTATCCGCCATGCGCTGGGGCCTGGGGTGCGCGTCGTAAGTTCCGCCGAGGAGACTACACGCGAGCTGACCGATATCCTCACACGCCGCGAGCAGCTGGCGGGCGACGCCGCCGAGCCGCAGCATCGTTTTGCCACGACGGCCGATAACATTGCCGAGTTTGCGGTGGCGGGCAGCTTTATCTTTGGTCAGCCGCTCAAGAGCATCGAACATATCGATATCGATGAGCTGAAATAGATGTAAGGCAGCTGCCAGAGCCTTCGCCACATCTTTTGCCGAAAGGAAATTTCTATGGAGTACATGCAGGTCAACCGCGCCAACGGTCGCGCCGCCAACGAGTTGCGCCCCGTTAAGCTCACCCGTGGCGTCATGAAGCACGCTCACGGCTCGTGTCTGGCCGAGTTCGGTGACACGCGCGTGCTGTGCGCCGCCACTATCGAGGAGGGCGTGCCGGGCTGGCGAAAGGGAGCTAAGGCCGGCTGGGTGACCGCGGAATACGCCATGCTGCCGGCGTCGACCGGCAAGCGCTGCAAGCGCGAGCACGCCAACCGCAAGGGCCGCTCCATGGAGATCGAGCGCCTCATTGGCCGCAGCCTGCGTACCGTCGTCAACATGAAGGCGCTCGGCGAGTACACCGTCACCGTCGACTGCGATGTGATTCAGGCCGATGGCGGCACGCGTACAGCGAGCATCACCGGCGCCTGGGTGGCGCTGCACGACGCCCTCGCCATGTGGGTCGAGGCGGGCAAGATCGAGCGCATCCCGCTTATCGGCCAGGTGGCTGCCATCTCCATGGGCGTTGTCGACGGCAACACTCTGCTCGACTTGGATTATTCCGAGGACAGCCATGCCGAGGTCGACATGAACCTCGTCGCCACCGACACCGGTGAGATGATCGAGCTCCAGGGCACCGGCGAGCAGGCGCCCTTCGACCGTAAGCGCCTCAACGCCCTGCTCGACCTGGGCGACAAAGGTATCGCCGAGCTCATCGAGCTTCAGCGCCAAGCCCTCGCCTAACCTACCAAAAAGGGACAGGTTTAATTTGGTAGGTTTTATCTGCGGAGACGTCTAGGCACAAGACAGCCGTTGATTGAGAGGGGAGAGGCAGAGGCCCTCGTCGCCCTCGGCGCGGCATTGCTATAGAGACAAGGAGACCACTCATGGCACTTGAGAAGATCGACATCGACACCCTCGACCCGGCGGCGACCATCGTCGTGGCAACGGGCAACGCCCATAAGCTCACTGAGATCGAGGCCATTTTGGGCAAGGTTATGCCCGAGGTGCGCTTTGTAGCGCTCGGCCAGCTGGGCGATTTTGAGGATCCCGAGGAAAACGGCACGACGTTTTTGGAGAACGCCATCATCAAGGCCCAAGCCGCGGTCGAAGAGACGGGGCTCATGGCCATTGCCGACGATTCGGGCTTGGTCGTTGATGCCCTGGACGGCGAGCCGGGCGTGTATAGCGCGCGCTATGCGGGCGTGCACGGCGACGATGCCGCCAACAACGCCAAGCTGCTCGTTAACCTGGAAGGCGTGGCCGACGAGGATCGCACCGCGCGCTTTATGAGCGTCGTTGCGCTCATCGACACGGACGGTTTGGTCACCTATGGTGAGGGCGCCTGCGAGGGCACTATCGCACACGAGGGCCGCGGCGATCACGGCTTTGGCTACGACCCGCTGTTCCTGCCGGTCGACACGCCGGGCAAGACCATGGCCGAGCTGACGGCTGACGAGAAGAACGCCATCAGCCATCGTTTCCACGCGCTCGAGCATCTGTCCGCCAAGCTGACGGGCGAGGAGTAGACCGTGCGTGCGGTGGTGCAGCGCGTGCTCAACGCCGGCGTGACGGTCGACGGCGAGTGCGTGGGCCGCATTGGACGCGGCTACCTGGTGCTGCTGGGTGTGGGCCATGGCGATACGCGTGCCGAGGCCGACAAGCTGTGGGGCAAGCTCCGGGGCTTGCGCATTAACGAGGACGAGAACGGCAAGACCAACTTGGCGCTTGCCGATGTCGACGGCGAGGTGCTCGTGGTGTCGCAGTTCACGCTGTTCGCCGACTGCCGCCACGGTCGCCGCCCATCGTTTACGGATGCCGGCGCCCCCGATGTCGCCAACGAGCTCTACGAGTACTTCCTGACGCTTGTGCGCGAGGACGTCGAGCACGTAGCGCATGGCATTTTCGGCGCCGATATGAAAGTCGATCTTGTCAACGACGGTCCATTCACCATCGTCCTGGACACCGACAACCTTTAGGTTACGCGGTTTTACCAAACCGCGTAACAACTGGTCATGCGAGATTGTCGTCTGGTACGTATTTGGGACGGGGCTTATTTAGCTACTTGCGTATGGCGGCAGCAGGGTGCTATAGTATTAGAGTTTTGTCTATCTTAGGGGTATTATCCCCTTTTTGAATTGCACCTTCTGGAGGCCCTGTTCATGGAAGAGATGGAAGTCAATCACGTCGACGACATCCACGAGAAGCTGACCGATATGGTGGGCGATCGCGTCAAGGTTAAGGCCAACATGGGCCGCACCCGCGTCGTCGAGCGCATGGGCACCATCAAGAGCGTCCACCCCGCCGTCTTTATCGTCGAGGTTGACGAGCGCCGCGGCCGCAAGTCGCGTCAGTCCTACCAGTATATCGATGTCCTCACCGGTCAGGTCGAGCTGTTCGACCCTGAGAGCGGCGAGCATATCTTTACCCCGCTCGGCAATCAGCTCGAGGAGCATTAACGGTGACCGATCGGTCCCTGACTCTTTCCGCGCCGGCAAAGATTAACCTCTACCTGGGGGTTCATACCGAGCGCGATGACCGCGGCTACCACAGGGTCGATTCCCTGATGGCGGCCGTCGGTCTTTCCGATACCGTGACGGTCACGCCGGCGCAGGCGCTGACCGTCCAGACGGTTCCAGCATCAGATTTTCCCATGCAAAAGAATACGGCGTATCGGGCTGCGGTTGCTATGGCCGAGCATTATGGTCGCGAGGCAAACATCCGCGTGACGATTGAGAAGCGCATTCCATTGTGCGCCGGCTTGGGCGGCCCCTCGACGGATGCGGCCGCGGTCATTGTCGCCTTGGCGGAGCTCTGGGGCATTGATCGCACCGACCCAGCGCTCGACGACATTGCGCGGGGCATTGGTGCTGACGTCCCGTTCTTTTTGCACGCGAGTCCTGCGTTCTACGTAGGTGGGGGAGACGTGCTGGCAACTGAGTACCCCGCGCTGCCCGTGACGCCCGTCGTGCTGGTTAAGCCGCGCGAGGCGAGCGTTTCGACAATTGAGGCCTATCGACGTTTTGACGAGGCCCCGGTGCCTGCGGACAAGCCCGGCGCGATAGCTTCTGCCTTGCGTGCTGGTGATGCCGAGACGGCATATGCGCTCATCCATAACAACTTGGGTGTCATTTCCGCACAGATGGAGCCGCAGATTCAAACGGTTCTCGATTGGCTGCGTAAACAGGACGGAACCGTTGCTGTAGATGTGTGCGGATCGGGTGCCTGCTCGTTTGCCATTTGCGACACCGCCGCCACGGCCGAAAGGCTTGCCGACGCTGCCCAGCAAAACGGCTGGTGGGCCTGCACGACGGAGCTCATTCCCAACACGGTTCGCGTCGAAGTGCCAAAGAAATAAAAATTTCTCTAGCATGCGGCGAAAATCTTTGTTACTATAGTCGAGCTAACGGGTTGTGGCTCAGTTTGGTAGAGCACTGCGTTCGGGACGCAGGGGTCGCTGGTTCAAATCCAGTCAACCCGACCAGAGCATGAGGAGGGACCGCTTCTTGCGGTCCCTTTTTTTAGCTATTGTTGTGATACCGCGATACCCGCGGTATACTCATTCGAGCTTGTCTCGCTGTATTGTGGAGGTCTACATGTTTGGACTGAGGGCTCCTGAGCTCATCATTATTCTCGTCGTTGTCCTGATTATCTTCGGGCCCAAGAACCTGCCGAAGCTCGGCAAGTCCCTCGGCTCTACCGTCAAGAATATCCGCGAGGGTATGGAGGGCGACGATAAGGCCGAGACCAAGCAGGCCGAGGAGGTCGTGGTCGAGCAGTCCGAGGAGGACAAGGAGATCGCTGAGCTCGAGGCCAAGCTCGCTGCTGCCAAGAAGAAGCAGGCAGAGGACAGCGACGCGGACGCAGAGTAGTCCCATCCCTTTGGGGTGAGCACCTGACCGGCTTGCCCGCAGGCTAGCCGGTCTTTTTCGTTTTGTTGACAGTTGATTGTTTGATCAGAGTTGGGGAGATATCCGTATGGACGCAAGCCAGATCGTACTGACCGCTGAGGGCCGCCAGAAGCTCGTCGAGGAGCTCGCTTGGCGTGAGGGCGATTACGCCAAGGAGATCGTCGAGGACATCAAGGAAGCCCGCGCGTTCGGCGACCTTTCGGAGAACTCCGAGTACGACGCCGCTAAGGACAAGCAGGCCCAGAACGCCGCTCGTATTGCCGAGATCCAGGCCATCCTCGCCAACGCTCAGGTTGCTGCCACCACGGGCGACCTGACCGTCTCCATCGGTTCCACCGTTTCGCTGATTGATCCCAACGGCGAGGTCATGGAAGTCACGCTCGTCGGTACCACCGAGACCAACTCGCTCGAGCACAAGATTTCCAACGAGTCTCCGGTCGGTCACGCCATCATTGGTCACGGCGAGGGCGACTCCGTCGAGGTCGTTACGCCTTCCGGCAAGACTCGCGTCTACACCATCGCCAAGATCGCACGCTAGACCACGGTCCCGCGTAAAGGTATGTTTTCGCTCCCTGGGACCGAATCCTGGGGAGCGTTTTAGTTTGAGGAGCTAACTTATGGCAGAGAACCAGAACGCCGCCGATCAGGCATCGACGCTCAACGACGAGCGCGCCACCCGCCTGGCCAAGCGCGCCGCCCTGTTCGAGGCGGGCCAGAACCCCTATCCCGAGCACTCTGAGCTTGAGGACTACGTCGCCGATATCGAGGCTAAGTACGCCGAGCTTGCCGATGGCGAGGACACCGAGGACATCGTGAAGATCGCTGGCCGTGTGGTCGCCAAGCGCGGTCAGGGCAAGATCATGTTCATCGTCGTGCGCGATGCGACTGCCGAGATTCAGCTGTTCTGCCGCATCAACGACATGGACGAGGCTGCCTGGAGTACGCTCAAGGCCCTCGACCTGGGCGACATCCTGGGCGTGACCGGCGTGGTCGTGCGCACCCAGCGTGGCCAGCTTTCCGTTGCCCCTAAGAGCGCGACCCTGCTTGCCAAGGCCGTTCGTCCGCTGCCCGAGAAGTTCCACGGTCTTTCCGACAAGGAGACCCGCTATCGCCAGCGCTATGTCGACCTGATCGCCAACGACGACGTTCGCGAGACCTTCCGTAAGCGTTCGCAGATTCTCTCCACCTTCCGTCGCTTTATGGAGTCCGACGGCTACATGGAGGTCGAGACCCCCATCCTGCAGACCATCCAAGGCGGCGCTACTGCCAAGCCGTTCATTACCCACTTCAACGCGCTCGATCAGGAGTGCTACCTGCGTATTGCCACCGAGCTGCACCTCAAGCGCTGCATCGTCGGTGGTTTTGAGCGCGTGTTCGAGATCGGCCGCATCTTCCGTAACGAGGGCATGGACCTTACCCACAACCCCGAGTTCACCACGATGGAGGCCTACCGTGCCTTCTCCGACCTCGAGGGCATGAAGGCACTCGCCCAGGGCGTCATTAAGGCGGCTAACAAGGCCATCGGCAACCCCGAGGTCATCGAGTACCAGGGCCAGACCATCGACCTTTCTGGTGAGTGGGCCAGCCGTCCCATGACCGACATCGTCTCCGATGTGCTCGGCAAGCAGGTCACCATCGACACGCCGGTCGAGGAGCTTGCTTCCGCCGCGCGCGAGAAGGGCCTGGAGATTAAGCCCGAGTGGACCGCCGGCAAGATTATCGCCGAGATCTACGATGAGCTGGGCGAGGACACCATCGTCAACCCGACCTTCGTGTGCGATTACCCCATCGAGGTCAGCCCGCTTGCCAAGCGTTTTGAGGACGACCCGCGCCTGACGCACCGCTTTGAGCTGGTTATTGCCGGCCACGAGTACGCCAACGCGTTCTCCGAGCTCAACGACCCGGTCGACCAGGCCGAGCGCTTTGCCGCCCAGATGGCCGAGAAGGCCGGCGGCGACGATGAGGCCATGGAGTATGACGAGGACTACGTGCGCGCCCTCGAGTACGGTATGCCTCCCGCGGGCGGTATTGGCATTGGTATCGACCGCGTGGTCATGCTGCTTACCAACCAGGCTTCTATCCGCGACGTGCTGCTGTTCCCGCACATGAAGCCCGAGAAGGGTTTCCAGTCCGGTGCCGCTGCCGCCAAGGCTGCCGAGGCCGGCAACGCCGCGAACCCATTCGTTAAGTCGCTTAAGCCCACGCTCGATTACTCCAAGATCGCCGTTGAGCCGCTGTTTGAGGAGTTCGTCGACTTTGATACCTTCTCCAAGAGCGACTTCCGCGCTGTGAAGGTCAAGGCATGCGAGGCCGTCAAGAAGTCCAAGAAGCTGCTGAACTTTACGCTCGACGACGGCACCGGCACCGACCGCACCATCCTCTCCGGTATTCACGCTTATTACGAGCCCGAGGACCTGGTTGGCAAGACCTTGCTCGCCATCACCAACCTGCCTCCGCGCAAGATGATGGGTATTCCCAGCTGCGGCATGCTGATCAGCGCTGTCCACGAGGAGGAGGGCGAGGAGCGCCTCAACCTGATCCAGCTCGACGCCTCCATCCCCGCCGGCGCAAAGATGTACTAACTTGTTACGCGGTTCTACGAACCGCGTAACGGCTCGACGCTGCGCGGGCCGCATTTGGACAATCTGACGTTCAACTTCAAGGGCGCGACCTAGGTGGTTACGCGGGTTTGCCAACCCGCGTAACCAGTTGACGCTGCGCGCCGCCCAGGGCGACAATTTGTCATTCAAAAGGCAAGGCATGACCAGAAGGTCTATGCCTTGCCTTTTTCATGCCAACTTGTTCGCCCTGGACGTCGCTCGCTGTCCGTCCTCTACCTGCGGCGTTGACTTGGTTGACACTTAGAACATCGATGTAGTCATTGGGGACGTTCTTAAACGACTGCCCAACGGCTGTTGAGCACATGGCTCGCATGACAGTCGTCTCTTTTATGTTTCCTTTAGCCGTTGCTGCCTAGGATGGGGGTTAGTCGGTAGGAAGGGAGCGTCTATATGGACGACGCGAGCGAGCGTTCAATCGAAGAGGACATGCTCGATCAGTTCAATTACTTTGATGATGAGGACGAGGAGCTGATCGACCGTCGCGAGCCAGCGCCGCTTGATTCCTTTGATCTGGTCGATGAAGAGACTGATGAGGTTGAGGACGAATCAACGGAGCCCCCACAGCCTTCGCGCCTTGACTCGCTGCTTTCGAGAGCCCCCATGCACCACGGCGTTCGTGCCGGCGCGCTCCATATGAAAACTGACTGGCACCAGATCGTGACGGCAGGCGATGAGCTTGCCGTCGATGCGCCGCTCACCGATAAATCATCCATCATCTGCCGCACCGGCATGCTTATGCTGGCAAGCGGAACGGGTGCCTGGCGCGTGCGCGATACCATGAATCGTGTTGCCGCCGTACTCGGTGTCACCATCCACGTTGACTTAAGTCTTCTGTCGTTTGAGTGCACCTGCATCGAAGATGGCCACTGCTTTAACGAGGTTGTCAGCCTGCCCACAACGGGAGTCAATACCCATCGCATTTGGATGATGGAGAGCTTCTTAAAGGAAATCGAGACGTATGGGCGCCGGTTTACCGTGCACGAATACCACGAGATGCTCAAGACCGTTGAGAGTTCAAAACCCGATTACTCTCCCTGGCAACAGGGCCTTGCGGCAGCTTGTGCTTGCGGCGCCTTCGTCTTTTTGCTCGGCGGCGGCCCTATCGAGATGGCCTGCGCGTTTGTGGGCGCGGGTGTCGGCAACTTTGCCCGCTCCCATATTCTCAAGCAAGGCCTTGGTCAGTTCAGCGCGCTGACGACCGGCGTTGCGCTCGCTTGCGTTTCGTATCTGCTGGCATTGCTCGGCCTTGGCCAGGTCATACCGGGGGCAATGTCGCACCAAGAAGGCTATATCGGCGCCATGCTCTTTGTGATTCCCGGCTTTCCGCTCATTACGGCGGGCCTCGACATCGCCAAGCTCGACATGCGAAGCGGTATCGAGCGCCTTTCATATGCCGTATCGATTATTGTGATGGCGACCCTCGTAGGTTGGATGGTTGCCGAGTGTGTTGGCCTGGCGCCGGACGACTTTGCCCCACTGGGCCTTTCGCCGCTTGCCCTTACGCTCCTGCGCGTGGTGATGAGCTTCGTTGGCGTATTCGGCTTCTCGGTGATGTTCAACAGCCCGGTAAAGATGGCCGCGGCAGCTGGGTTGATCGGCGCCGTGTCCAATACCCTGCGTCTGACCCTTGTCGATGCGCCGACGATGATTCCCTTCCTGGGCCTCAGCACGGGAATGCCTCCCGAGGCAGCAGCGTTTATCGGCGCGCTGGTATCGGGGCTGCTCGCAAGCTTGGCTGAAGTCAAGCTCACCTACCCGCGCATCGCCCTCACGGTGCCTTCGATTGTCATTATGGTGCCGGGCTTGTATCTGTATCGCTCGATGTATTACATGTGCACCTTCGACACGGTCAATATGCTCGGCTGGTTTGTGCGCGCAGTGCTCATCGTAGCGTTTCTGCCCGTTGGACTGGGTGTGGCGCGTACGCTCACCGACCCTCGCTGGCGCCACACCAGCTAATTGGTACAAGGGGGACAGGTTACTTTGCACCAAATGAGTTGCGGTGAAATAGGGACTGAATTGCTGCTTAAAGGGTCAAAACAGTCCGTATTCCACCGCAACTTATGGGGTCGGGGGATTATCGGTGCCCTGCATCTTCATAAACTCAACGCTTACGAAGCGCATGCGTTTCGTGCTAGGCTGGTTCCACCACATAAGTAGTCGCAGACGCGCGTACCACGGGCGGGCGAGATGAAGTTCCAACAGCTCCATCTTGCCCGCCCGTTTTTGTTGCGTGGCGCCGCGGTACAACACAGAGAGGAATCTGCCCTTTATGCCTATCAACAAACGAGAGAGCCTGCTGTTCACCTTTATCATGTGCTTTTGCATGGTGCTCTGGATGAGCATCTACAACGTTGCCCTGCAGCACGGGGCCATCAACGGCGAGGTCGTTGCCACTGCGTGGCTCGGCTTCCCCGTTGCCTACATTTTTGCCATGTGCTGCGACTGGTTCGTCGCCAGCCCGCTCGCCAAGGGTTTCGCCTTTAAGTACTTGGTCACGCCGGGCAAGAGCTCGCCACTTGCCATGACGCTCGCCGTCAGCTCCTGCATGGTCGTTCCCATGGTCATCATCATGTCGCTGTACGGTGCCTGTGAGGGTCTGACGCACATGCCCGGCGGCATCCTTGCGAACCTGTATTCCGTGCCCGCGATCTGGATGATCAACATCCCGCATAATTTTGTGATGGCGCTGCCGTGGAACCTTTTGGTAGCCGGTCCGATTTCCCGCTTCGTCTTCCGTCGCGCCTTCCCTGTGGGGACGGTTTTCGAGGAGGAGCATGCCGAGCTCTTGGAGCAGGCTATGGCTCCTGAGTGCGAGTAGCTCGCTTAGGGATCTGCTGAGCGCGGGCGACTTGCTTGGTTGGAGCCCAAAGCGTGGATAGCTCTCTCGGCGACATCGCGGGCGTGAGCGGTGCGCATGACCGGAGGGCCCGTGCTGCTCCGTTGCCCGACGTGCTAGCGCGCAGAACAATCTGTTGGTGCATTCGGCGGCTGCTGAAGCGTTTCGGCAGCCGCTTTTTATACGGAGTTTAAATACAACAGTCTGTTGTATTACGTAGAGTGGTATATCTCTAGCGGGAAAAATGCGAGAGACGGAGCATTATGGCGTTGCTAGTAGGACTGGACGTAGGGTCGACGACGACCAAAGTTTACGCGATGCACGAGGATATGACCGAGGCGTGGTGGGGATATCGCCGCCACGGGGCGTGTCAGACAGCGAGCGTGCGCGCCATGCTCGGCGAGCTCGCCGAGCGCTTTCCCCATGAGTCACTGCGCGTTGCGGTGACCGGCTCGGGTGCGCGCGATATCGCGACCGCGCTGGGCGCCTCGTACGTTCAGGAGGTGGTCGCCAACGCGCTCGCGATCAGCAGGTTCTATCCGCAGACGCGCTGCGCCATCGAGCTGGGCGGCCAAGACGCCAAGATGATCTTCTTCCGCACCAACGATAAGGGAGACATCGAGGTTGCCGACATGCGCATGAACGGCTCGTGCGCAGGCGGTACCGGTGCATTTATCGACGAGATGGCAAAGCTCATGGGGGTCGGCACCGAATCGGGCGAGTTCGAGCAGCTCGCAAGCCGGGGAACGACCGTCCACGAGGTCTCGGGCCGCTGCGGCGTGTACGCAAAGACCGATATCCAGCCGCTGCTCAACGAGGGCATTCCTACCACCGACCTGGCGCTTTCGGCGCTTCACGCGGTCGCCCGCCAAACGATCGGCGGTCTGGCCCAGGGTATCGACATCGAGCCGCCGGTAATCTTCGAGGGCGGTACGCTCGCCTACAACCCCACACTGGTCCGCGTGTTCCGGGAGCAACTGAATCTATCGGACGATCAGGTTATCGTCCCGCGCGATCCGCAGATCATGGTCGCGCGCGGTGCCGCCCTGTCGCTGACCGACATGTTCGCATCGTCCCAACCGATCGACCTTCCCGACGCTTTTGTCCGGCTGGATAAGCTCGAGACGGTCGCGCCCGCAAGCGGGGAGGGACGTCTTGCCCAGCCCTTTTTTGCCACACCTGCCGAGCAGGCGGATTTTACGGCACGCCATGGCAAAGAGACGCCGGCAAAGGGTCCGGATGCGTATGCGCCCGGAGAGACGGTGCGTGTGGCGCTCGGTATCGATTCGGGGAGCACGACGACCAAGTTCGCCCTGGTCGATGAGGCGGGTGAGCTTGTCGATTCGTTCTACGCGTCTAATAACGGCAGACCGCTCGACGTCGCCCAACAGGGTCTTGTCAGCTTGAAGAACCGCTGGGAGACAGCGGGAGTCACGCTTGCGATCGATGCCGTGGGCACCACGGGATACGGCGAGGAGCTTTTCGCGCGCGCGTTCCACGCCGACTACCATACGGTCGAGACGGTCGCGCACGCCCGCGCCGCGTGCGCATGCGTTCCCGATGCGACCTTCGTGCTCGACATCGGCGGACAGGATATGAAGGCCATCTGGCTCAACCACGGCGTGCTGACCGATATCGTCGTCAACGAGGCGTGCTCTGCGGGCTGCGGCTCGTTCCTCGAGGGTTTTGCCAAAAACCTCGGAATAGCCGTTGAGGATATCGCGACCGAGGCATTTTCGTCCAAAGCCCCCGCCGTTCTCGGCAGCCGCTGCACGGTGTTCATGAACAGCAGCGTCGTTTCCGAGCAGCGGCGCGGTAAGGGTCCGGGCGACATCATGGCCGGTCTCTGCCGCTCGATTATCGAGAACGTGTTCACCAAGGTCATTCGCGTTTCAAATCTCAACCGTCTGGGCGACAAAGTCGTCGTCCAGGGCGGCACGTTCCGAAACGACGCGGTGCTGCGCGCATTCGAGCAGTATCTGGGCAAACCCGTCACGCGTGCGCCCCACCCGGGGCTGATGGGCGCTATCGGTATCGCCCTGCTCGCGCGCGAGGAATGCCGCAAGGGCGACGCCGGCACGTCGTTTATCGGGCTCGATGCCGTGGAGCGCTTCGAGCATCGCGAGTTCGGCGGCGTTACCTGCCGTCGGTGCAACAACCGCTGCCAGCGCGCGGTCGTGGCATTTGGCGACGGCTCGCTTTACGTCACGGGCAATCGCTGCCCGCGCGGCGGCGCCATCTCATGGGATGAGCTCGTGCGCGAGGTTCCCGCGGCGGAGGAGCTGCGTCCGCAGGGTGCTTGCGAGGCACAGGCACCCGGCACGGGGCGCGACCGGACCGCGGCTGCCCCCAATCTCTTTGTCGACCGCGAGAAGCTGCTGTTCGAGTCGTACCCCACGGTTCCCGTCAGCGGGGGGCGCGATGTCACGATCGGCATTCCCCGTGTGCTCGAGTTCTGGGACACCATGCCGTTCTGGTCGACGTTCTTCAGCACGCTCGGCTTTAAGGTGCGCGTCTCGGGACGCAGCACCAAGGCGATGTACGAGCGCGGTCTGGCGCACGTCACATCCGACACCGTGTGCTTCCCGGCCAAGCTCGTCCACGGGCACATCCGCAATCTCGTCGACGCCGGCGTCGACCGCATCTTCATGCCCATCATCACGACGGTGCCCACCGAAAACACCGCCTCTACCAGCGAGTGGATGTGCGCCGTCGTAAAGGGATACCCCTACGTGATGCGCAATTCCGATAACCCGGAGGAGCGTTTCGGCGTTCCGTTCGATACGCCGCTGTTCCACTGGTACGACGAGGGCGACCGAAACCGCCAGCTCAAGGCGTGGTGCAAGGAGACCTTCGATATCGATGCCGACCTGGTTGCCAAGGCGACCGAGCAGGCGGACCGCGCGCAGGAGACGTTTGAGAACCAGCTGCAGCTGCGCGGCAGGCAGGTGCTCGAGAACGTGCACGAGGACGGCGGCTACGCGGTGGTGATCGCTTCGCGCCCGTACCACAACGACCCGCTGGTCAACCATGGGCTGCCCAAGCTCTTCTCTGAGCGCGGCATCCCCGTGCTGACGCCCGATGCGGTGCCGGGGGTCTGCAACGTCGATCTTTCCAACAGCCGCATCGACATCGTGAACAACTATCATGCGCGCATGCTGTCGTGCGCGGTCATCGTCGCATCGACGCCCGAGCTCGAGCTCGTGCAGATGGGCAGCTTCGGCTGCGGCCACGATGCGTATCTCACCGACGAGATCGCGCGCATGATGGGCGAGATGGGCTCCAAGGTTCCGATGATGATCAAGCTCGATGAGAGCGACGTCGCCGGTCCCATGGGCATTCGCGTGCGTTCGTTTATCGAGTCGGTCAACCGTCGTCGCGCGGAGGAGCGTGCCGAGGGCGCCCGGGTGCACGCGGTCCATCCGCTCGACGACCCGTATAAGGTCAAGTACACCAAGCGCGACCGGCACGACAAGATCGCGCTGGTCCCCAACACCTCCCATGCGTTCTGCAGGCTCATGACCGCGGCGATGCGCAATCAGGGCGTGCGCGCCGAGGCCCTTGATATCGGGCGCGAGGATGCCATCCGCCTGGGCAAACGCTATGTGCACAACGACATCTGCTTCCCCGCGCAAATCGTGATCGGCGAGGCGCTCGCGGCACTCGAGAGCGGTAAGTACGACCCGCACGACGTCGCCGTGGTGACTGGCAAGTATATCGGCGACTGCCGCCTGACGCACTACATGCCCCTGCTGCGCCGCGCGCTCGACGACGCGGGATACGACTATGTCCCGGTGCTCACCAACGACGACGTCGATGCCCACAATGCGCATCCGGGCTTCAAGCTCGGCCTTGGCCCGAGCATCCAGATCGCCTACGGTCTTCCCATGATCGATGCCCTCGAGGCCATGCTTAGGCGCATCCGTCCCTACGAGCTCGAGAAGGGCGCGGCGGACGCTGCGTTCGACCGCGCGCTCGATGAGGTTATCGAGGGCATGGAGCGCTCCGGGCTGAGAGGCCAGGCGACGGGCTTCAAACGCGCGCTTGCGATCATGGACGCCGTTCCGTACGACCGCTCGAACCCGCATCCGACCGTTCTCATCGTGGGCGAGTACCTGCTCAATTTCCATCTCGGCGCCAACCACGAGATCGAGCGCTACCTCGAGGACAACGGGCTCGAGGTCATCGAGGCGCGCATGACCGACGTGATCCGCAAGACCTATTTCTACAAGCATGCGCAGTCGCGCGAGTTCCACGTCGACCTGTCGCTGCCCGAAAAGGCCTGGTACGCCACGGCGGACAACCTGTTCGAGCTCGCGCACGACCGTTGCGACCGCCTGGGCGCGGCGAGCCCGCTCTACGAGCCGCCGACGCGCATGCCCGAGCTCGTGCGCGCGAGCGATAAGATCCTGCACCATACGTTCGATGCGGGCGAGGGCGTGCTGATTCCGGCGGAGATTCTCGAGCACGCCAAGCGCGGCTGCCGCAACTTCGTGATCCTGCAGCCGTTCGGGTGTCTGCCCAACCATGTCGTGGGGCGCGGGCTCATCCATGCGCTCAAGAAGCAGTATCCCACGGCGCAGTTCCTACCGCTCGACTACGATCCCGACGTGAGCTTCGCCAACGTGGAGAACCGTCTTCAGATGCTCATCATGAACGCCAAGGCGCAGGGGTGCGGTGAGGCGCATGGCGAGACCGCGTAAGGACGCCGATGCGCCCGATGCACGCACCCGTATCATCGAGGCGTTTTGGGAGCTCATCGAGAACAACAGCATCTTCGAGCTGTCGGTTGGCGAGGTGACCCGCGCCGCCCAGTGCAATCGCGGAACGTTTTACTACTATTTTCACGATTTCGATGAACTCGTCGCCATCGCCATAGCCCAGCTGCTGCAGGATAACGAGCTCATCACCGATGCCCTCTGGCATTTTTCGAGCGAGGGCGACCTTTCGGCGTTCGACCGGCGCGACGTCCGCTGCCTGCTGCGGCGCATCGTCATCACCATGAGGGCGGGTGCCGCCGAGCAGGTCGTGCAGGGCATCCATACGATCATCATCGACCGCGTGAGAGAGATCGTCCACCCCGACGGAGAAGAGCTCAAGGCAGATTCGAGCTTTGCGGTGGGCTTTCTGGTCTCGGGCATCATGGGCTTTGTGATGGCGGTCGGCTTTGCCCGGGAGGGCGGCGAGGAGATAGACCTCGAGCAGCCGGGGGACAGCGCGTGCGCGTACCTGAGGGCGGTCGCCATGCAGACGGTGGAAACGGTCGCGCAAGTCGAGGGCGTCGATACATCCGAGCTGCTCGAACGCGTCTCCAAGGAGGCCGATGCCTATCGCGCATCGCGTGCGACGAGTCCCGACGTGGTGAAAGACGCCTAGGGTTTCTCTTGCGGGGCGCCTGTCGCGCATCGCGCGGTGAGTCCCGCGATGCGGTCATAACCTGCATTCATGTGAGCCGGGTTTATAGATATTCCTCCAGCTGTTAACATAGACAACCTGTGGGTAAAGAGACAAAAGCGCCGCCGACGGGCGGGCGTTTTGATTTCGATGAACTCATGTAAGGAAACGAGCATGTTAGATAGATTTACCGATCGAGCGCGCAAGGTCATGTCGATGGCCAAACAGGAGGCGCTCGATCTGCACTCAAATAAGGTGGGCACCGAGCACCTGCTGCTCGCACTCGCCAAGGAGGACGAGGGCATCGCTGCCGAGGCGCTGCGCTCGCTTGATATCTCCTACGACGACATCATGGACACCCTCAAGGAGGTCCAGACCACGGTTCCCGAGCCCAGCGAGGAGACCGAGGCTGCCAAGCTTGCCTTTACGCCGCTCGTCATTAGCGTGATGGAGCGCTCCTTCCGCGTGGCACGTGAGAACAACCAGACCTACGTGTCGACCGAGCACTTGCTGATTGGCATCGTCGAAGAGGGTAACGGCATGGCCATGGACATCCTCATGCGCCTGGGTGTGTCGTCCGCCTCCATCAAAAAGGCTATCGAGAAACTTACCGCCAAGGACCAGGACAAGAAGCGTCCGCTCGCCGGCGCCGGTGCCGGGCGTCCCGGTGCGGGCCTGCCGTTCTTTAGCGGCTCGGACGCGTCGCAGCAAAAGGGGAGCGGCACCGATACGCTTAAGCAGTTCGCCACCAACCTTACGCAGAAGGCGCGCGACGGCGAGCTCGACCCTGTAATTGGTCGCGAAAAGGAAGTCCAGCGTATGATGGAGATCCTTTCGCGTCGCACCAAGAACAATCCGCTTATCTTGGGCGACCCCGGCGTGGGCAAGACGGCCATCGTCGAGGGCCTGGCTCAGCAGATTGCAGCTGGCAACGTGCCCGAGAACCTTATGAACCAGAACATCTGGACGCTCGACCTGCCGGGCCTCGTTGCGGGCGCCAAGTATCGCGGTGAGTTTGAGGAGCGCCTCAAGAACGTGATCCAGGAGGCCACCGAAGCTGACGACGTCATCCTGTTTATCGACGAGATGCACACCATCATCGGTGCCGGCTCTGCCGAGGGCTCCATCGACGCGAGCTCCATGCTCAAGCCCGTGCTCGCGCGCGGTGCCTTCCAGATTATCGGCGCCACCACGGCCGAGGAATTCCGCAAGTACCTCACCAAGGACCCGGCCTTCGAGCGTCGCTTCCAGACCATCGATGTCGAGGAGCCGAGCGTCGAGGACACGGTCAAGATCCTGACCGCGCTCAAGCCGCGCTACGAGGAGCACCACCATGTGCGCTATACGCAGGGTGCTATCGAGGCCGCCGCGAACCTCTCCGACCGCTACATCCAGGATCGCTTCCTGCCCGATAAGGCCATCGACCTCATTGACGAGGCCGGCGCCCGCGCCCGCATCGCCGCCAACCGCGCGCCCGAGCCGGTGCGCGAGGCCGAGCATCGCGTGGAGGAGCTTAAGGCCGCCGCGCAGGAGGCCACCGAGAGCGACGACATGAACAAGGCCGCCGAGATCACCGAGCAGCAAAAGGCCGCCGAGATTGAGCTCGCCGAGGCCAAGGCTGCCTGGACCGCCGAGCTCGACGCCAGCCCGCTCACCATCGATGTCTCCCAGATTGCCGACATCGTGTCCGTGACCTCGGGCGTGCCGGTGTCCTCGCTCACCGAGAGCGAGAGCCGCCGCCTGCTGCAGGCCGAAAGCGTGCTCAAGACGCGCATCATCGGTCAGGACGAGGCCGTCGAGGCCGTTGCCAAGGCCGTGCGCCGCAGCCGCTCGCCGCTCAAGGACCCGCGTCGCCCCGGCGGCAGCTTTATCTTCCTGGGCCCCACCGGCACGGGCAAAACCGAGCTCGCCAAGACGCTCGCCGAGTATCTCTTTGGCAGCAAGGACGCGCTCATCAGCTTCGATATGTCGGAGTTTGGCAGTGAGTTCGAGGTCTCCAAGCTCATCGGTAGCCCCCCGGGCTATGTGGGCCACGACGAGGGCGGCCAGCTCACCAAGGCCGTTCGTCGTCACCCGTACTCGGTCGTGCTGTTCGACGAGATCGAGAAGGCGCACCCCGATATCTTCAACATCCTGCTGCAGGTGCTGGAGGAGGGCCGCCTGACCGATAGCCAGGGCAAGACGGTCGACTTCCGCAACACCGTGATCATCATGACGTCCAACGTGGGCGCCCGCGAGATTGCGCAGGATGCGAGCGTTGGCTTTGGCACCACCGGCGAGCAGGGTCTCACGTCGAGTGAGATCCGTGGTCGCGCGATGGGCGAGCTCAAGCGCCTGTTCCGCCCCGAGCTGCTCAACCGTATCGACGACATTGTGGTGTTCCAGAAGCTCTCGGGCGAGAATCTCACCAAGATCGCGCACCTGCTGGTGGACGACCTGCGTCAGCGTTTGATTGCCAACGGCATGAACATCAAGCTCACCGATGCGGCCTATGACAAGATCGTGGCCGAGGGCACCGACCTCACCAACGGTGCGCGTCCGCTGCGCCGCGCCATTCAAAAGCTCATCGAGGACCCGCTGTCCGAGGAGCTCCTGGCCGGCGAGTGGGGCGAGGGCGATACCGTCCTGTGCGACGTGGCCGATGGCAAGTTTGTCTTTAGCCGCGGCACGGGCGAGATCCCGGCACCGCGTCCGGCGGGCACGCTTGGTGGCGATACCGCCCCGGCGGTACCGCACACCGGCAACGCCGCGCCCGTGAGCGGCGGCGTGACCTCGGGCCCCGGCGGCATGATGCAAGCCGGTTCCGGCGCGCTGTAGGGCGTGGCGACAATTTGATACGCGCAATCGAGGCGCTCCGGAAAGGGCGCCTCGATTTGTAGAGCTGCGGAAGTTGTGACCGTTACGCTATACGGTCCACCGTTAGCCGATGATGCGAGGGCGCTCGGCGTTTTCGACTGGTTTATGCACGCAAAGTCTGGGAATATACAAGTCGCATGTCTTACTGTCTAACCAGTTGCGCCAAGGAGGCACCATGGACTACAAGATTACCGGCTACGAGCCCGCCCAGCTGTTCCATTTCTTTGAGGAGGTCAGCGCGATCCCCCGTGGGTCTGGCAACGAGAAGGGCATCAGCGATTTCCTGGTTGCGTTTGCCAAGGAGCGCGGTCTCGATGTGTACCAGGACGAGGTCTACAACGTCATCATTCGCAAGCCCGCATCTGCCGGTGCCGAGAATGCCCCGACCGTGATGCTGCAGGGCCACATCGATATGGTGTGCGACAAGTTGGGCTCCGTTGAGCACGACTTTACGACCGATGGTATCGACCTGGTCGTCAAGGACGGCGTCCTCACCGCTAACGGCACCACTCTGGGCGCCGACAACGGTATTGCCGTCGCGCTTATGCTTACCGTGCTCAACGACGATTCGATTACCCATCCGGCCCTCGAGTGCGTGTTCACCACCGACGAGGAGACTGGCCTGGTCGGCGCCGAGACGCTCGACAAGTCCCAGATTAGCGCCCGCACCATGATCAACCTTGACTCCGAGGAAGAGGGCGTTGCCACCGTCAGCTGTGCCGGCGGCGTCGTCGTTACCTACACCTGCCCGATCGCGCGCGAGCACAAGACCGGTAGCACCCTCACGCTCGACATCTCCGGCCTGCTGGGCGGCCACTCCGGCAGCGATATCAACCTGGAGCGCGGCAACGGCAACCTCATCATGGCCCGCATCATCGACCGCCTGATGGTTGCCGGCGAGCCCGCCATCGTTAGCTTTAACGGCGGCACCAAGGACAACGCCATCAACCGTGAGTGCAAGGCCGAGCTGGTCTACGCCGACCACGCTGCAGCCGAGGCCGCGGCCCAGATCGCAAAGGGCATCATCGCCGACGTTACTGCCGAGCTCGAGGTCTTCGACCCCGGCTTTACCTGCACGGTTGAGATTGCCGACAACACTGAGGTCGAGGCCATGGACGAAAAGTCCGCACTTGCCCTTATTCGCGCTCTGCGTCTTGCCCCCAACGGTGTGATCCGCCGCAATGTCGCCACCGACGGCTCCGTCGAGGTTTCCTCCAACATCGGCGTGGTTGCCACCTCTGACGACCAAGTCAAGATCATGCTGTCCCCGCGCTCCTCGATCACCTCGCTGCAGAACGAGTTCAAGGACCGCCTGCAGACGCTGGCCGATGTCCTGGGATTCGACGCCAAGTTTGAGTTCGAGTATCCCGGCTGGAGCTATGCCGAGCATTCGCCGGTCCGCGACATCTTTGTCGAGAGCTATCGCGAGCTCTTTGGCTCCGAGCTACGAATCGAGTCCATTCACGCCGGCCTTGAGTGCGGCCTGTTTGCCGAGGCCCTGCACGGCCTGGACGCCATCGCCGTGGGCCCGACGCTCTCCGATGTCCACACCCCGGACGAGAGCATGGAGCTCGCTTCTGCCGAGCGCTTCTACGAGCTGCTCATCGACGTCCTCAAGCGCCTCGCTGCGTAAAGGTTGCGCTAGCAGCAGTCCGAGCCACGTGCTGGTGGATTGCAAATGACATTATGAGAGGGGGCACCCGAGCTTTTGCGACGGGTGCCTCCTCTCTTCTTTTGGGAAATGGGAGATTACGGACACCTAGCCCATATCCGCCTTGATGAGGTCGAGGGTGCGCTGGCAGTTTTCGCAGACGGGGCCGAGCATATGCTCGCGCAGGTCCGCCATGCCGGGCAGGTCGGCGTATTCGTCCATGACCTCTTCCATGCAAATGGGTACCTCGTAGGCGAGGTCCATCATGGTCGCAAAGCAAAACTTCTCGGATAGCCCGGCATCGGTGAGCGCCGCCTCCAGCGCGGGGTCGCCCATACCGTGGTATCGGCGGATAGCGCCTGGACCGATGCGCCCCACACGATTTTCGCCGCCAACGCTCATGGCAAGGCGCGCTTTTCGCCGCATGCGTTCGTATGCCAGCCCCGATGCAACGTCATACATACGGGCCATCATAGCTGTGCTGCCGTTTCCAAGAAGCAGGGAATAGTTCTTCGCATGCGCGTCCGGTGCGCCGATGATGGCGTTAAAGAAAAGTATCTGCGTAAACAGATACAGGTTAAGTTGATGATGGCTCGTGTTGACGAGGAGTTCCTGAATGTCGCGTGCGGTCGGGCCACCGTCTGCCGTGTACTTTTGAGCGGGCATCACTCCAAGGGCCTGACAGAGGTCTTCTTGGTGTAGACGCATGATTGTTCCGTCTTTGGCTTTCACACGGTCATAGCGTTCAACAATGAGGGCGGGTTCGTCCTCAAATAAGCGATACTCAACGTTCGCCGTTGCGATACCCGCGCGCTGGGCGCTTTTCATGCAGACAAACTCATTAAGAGCTTCAAGTTTAAATCCGATAACGCCATTTTTGAAAATATGCGTCGTGGGCGAGGAACCTACGCATTCGCACCAGCGACCGTCTATGAGCGCGAGTGCGAACTTGCCCTGGTTGCCTCCAAGTGACCAACTTTCATCTAGGCCCATCCACGATGCCTCGCGGTCATCCCTGATCGACTTGAGGCGCAAGGCAATCTCGTGGTCGTCTATAGGGCGGTATTCGCCAGTGCGATGCAAGGCGGCGTCGATATCTTCTTCGGCGCAAAACTGCACTCCGCCCGGACAGTCGAGTCCGATATGGCTGAGCAGCGCAACGGGATTATTGGGCCTGGCGTCGAATTCGGCGGCAATCGCTTTTCGTTGGTCCTCGCTGTCGGGCAGAAGGCCAAACAAGTACGGATTCATGACCTGTTGGCCGTATGTGCGATTTGATACGGGAATGTTGGTCGATAGGGCTGGCCCGTCATAATCTTGATCGTAGGCAAAACTGACTAGACCGCTCTCATCTTGCATGAGCGTTCCTGCGGGTACGCCGCAAATAATAGTCCGAAGCGTTTTTCTGGCCATTGGCTATCTCCCTTCGGGCTTGGTTTGGGCAGATGCGCTTGCGGCAATCGAGACTCCGAGATTGGACATGGCGAAATCGGCGAAGGCCTTGTCGTAGAGCTCGGCCGTAAAGGGGGTATCTGGAAGAGCTGGAATGGCTGCGCCGCGTCGGTTGCGATGGTGAAGACGTTGAGTGTGATGGCACCTGGGGGTGCTACAAGGTTGCAAATCGGCATGCGGGGCGTCGGTTGGCTGCTCATGTTTCGTGTCGTCGATATTCCCTTGAGCAACTAGTGCCAGTCCGAGAGCACCGAAAACCGCCAGCAGCTTGTCGAGCCGAATACCCGTGGCATCTCCCAGCTCGAGCGATGCGAGCAGGCGCTCCGAAACACCGGCTTTTTTAGCGAGGGTTGCACGGGTGAGACCCTGAGCATCGCGTGCCTGGCGCACGTAGATGCCAGCTTGGCGCGGTGTGGTGATGGGAAGGGTATCCACGGCGATCTCCTAACGTGCAGACTTTTGCATATCAGTATGACATGCAAAAGTCTGCATGAAAAGGCCTCATGCAAAACTCTGCATGAGGCCTTGCCCGGACGTTTAGTTTTGAAGGGTGTTTTACAGCGCCAAAAACCCCAAGTGTTCCAGCAGAATCTTGAGGCCGATAAGGATAAGCACGACGCCACCCACGATGGTGGCGGGTTTTTCGTAGCGCGCGCCAAAGGTGTGGCCGATCGCCACGCCGGCGACGGAGAAGATAAACGTTGTGATGCCTATAAGCGATACAGCGGGCACGATGTCGACCGAGAGTGCCGCAAACGAGATGCCCACGGCTAGGGCGTCGATTGAGGTGGCAATGGCGAGGAGCAGGTACTCGACCAGGTCAATCTTTTCGGCATCCTTGCCGTCGCCTTCATCCTCGTCCTCGGTAAAGGCTTCCCACAGCATTTTGCCGCCGATGAAGGCGAGCAGGATAAAGGCGATCCAGTGGTCGATGGGGCCGATGATGCCCATAAACTGACTGCCAAGCGCCCATCCGATTACGGGCATGCCGGCCTGGAAGCCGCCAAAGAACAGGCCGAGCACCACGGCGACCTTAAGGTTGATCTTTTTCATGCCGAGACCCTTGCAGATGGAAACGGCAAAGGCGTCCATCGAAAGGCCAACGGCGAGCAACACGAGCTCTGCGAGTCCCATAGCATGGCTCCCTCTCTGCGGGCGAGCCCGCGTGTACCTCTTGGGGGAATAACAAAAAAGACCCGTGGCGTACGCGCTGCGCGCACAACCACGAGTCTCGTTCATTAAGGCAAGCCAGACCGTTTCGGCCAGTATGTTGACTTGCCGCGCCACCGGAGGCGAACCCGGCCACGCGACTACTCCCTCATTCATGTGAACCCCGATGCTACCACATAAGCAGCCCATTTGGGTTGGGCTCTCAGCTGTGTTCGCTCATTCTGTAAGCATCGGATTTCGCAAGCGCCGCGGGGACAAACCGTGAGAAACTATTTAGCGTTTATGGAGCGTATACGATGGGAGCGATGCCTTGGATAAGAACGAGCTGCAAAAGCGTATGGAACAGGCCATCCGCCTGACGGCACCTGGTCAGCCGATCCGCACCGCCCTCGACATGATCATCGCCGGTCACCTGGGCGCCCTTATCTGCGTCGGCGACACCGAAAACGTGCTCGCTGCCGGTAACGACGGCTTCCCGCTCAACATTTCGTTCACCTCGAACCGTCTGTTCGAGCTCTCCAAGATGGACGGTGCCATCGTCATCGACGGCGACCTCACCCAGATCCTGCGCGCCAACTTCCACCTCAATCCCGATCCCTCGCTTGCCACGAGCGAGACGGGCATGCGTCACCGCACCGCCGCTCGCATGTCGGTGCTCACCGATGCCATCGTGATCTCGGTCTCGGCCCGTCGTGCCGTCGTTAACGTGTACGTTCACGGCAAGAGCTACGAGATCCAGCCCGTCACCACCATCATGAGCTCGGTCAACCAGCTCGTCGCCACGCTTCAGACTACTCGTCAGTCGCTCGACCGCTCCCTGCTGCGCCTGACGGCCCTCGAGCTCGACGACTACGTTACGCTCGCCGACATTACCGGTATTTTCTCGAGCTTCGAGATCATGCAGCAAGCAAAGACCGAGCTTAAGGATTGCATCGTCAAGCTGGGCAACCAGGGCAAGCTCGTGCAGATGCAGCTCGAGCAGCTCGCCGGTTCCAGCATGGATACCGAATACGACCTGATGATCCGCGACTACGCGAGCGATTCCTCCGAGGCAAACGCCGAGAAGATTCGTGCAGAGCTCGCTCGCATGACGCCTAAGGACCTGTCCGACCCGCAGCACGTGGCGGCAGTTCTGGGCTATGACGACCTGGACGAGGACTCCGTCATGACGCCGCTGGGCCTGCGCACGCTTTCGCGCGTGTCCGTCGTGCGCGACGGCGTGGCCGAGAAGATCGTCGACGAGTACGGCTCGCTGCAGGAGCTCATGGACGACATCAGCGAGGATCCGGAGCGCCTGGGCGACTTTGGCGTCAACAACCCTGCCATTCTTGCGGACTCGCTGTACCGCATGAAGGGCACCAAACAGGGGAACGCATAATGGCGCCCGTATGCGCCGTGGTCGTTGCCGGCGGCAGCGGTCAGCGCTTTGGAAATCCCGGCGGCAAGCAGCTCGTTAACGTGGCGGGCCGTCCGCTCATGAGCTGGTCCATCCGCGCGTTTGATCGTAGCGACAAGGTCGGCCATATCGTGGTGGTGTGTCCTGCCGAGCGCCGTGCCGAGATGCGCCGCCTTGCCATCGACCCGTTTGACTATGACACGCCCATCAGCTTTGCCGATGCCGGCGATACCCGTCAGGATTCCACCCGTGCCGGCGTGCATGCGGTTCCGGCGGGTTTCGAATATGTCGCCATCCACGATGGCGCTCGTCCGCTCATTACGACCGAGGCCATCGACCACGCTATCGACGTGCTCATGGGTGACCGCTCGCTCGACGGTGTCGTGTGCGGTCAGCCCGCGATCGACACGCTCAAGATCGTCGACGGCGATAATATCGTCGAGACGCCGCCGCGCGAGCTCTATTGGGCCGCGCAGACGCCGCAGATCTTTAGCGTCGACGCGATGAAGCGTGCCCATGCCGCGGCGATTGCCGAGGGCTTTATCGGTACCGACGACTCATCGCTGGTCGAGCGCATGGGCGGGCGCGTCCGCTGTGTCCAGAGCCCGCGCGACAACCTTAAGGTGACGGTGCCCGAGGATCTGCGTCCCGTAACCGCGATTCTGCTTGGCCGCATGGCCGAGGGAGAGGACCTTCCCTATGTTCAGTAACCTGCGCATTGGCCACGGCTACGACGTCCACCGTTTGGTGGAGGGGCGTCGATGTATCATCGGCGGGGTCGACATTCCCTACGAGCGCGGCCTGCTGGGCCACTCGGATGCCGATGTGCTCGCGCACGCCTTGGCCGACGCCATTCTGGGCGCCTGCCGCGGGGGAGACATCGGCAAGCTATTCCCCGACACCGATCCTGCCTACGAGGGTGCCGATTCGATGGTGCTGCTCGCTCGCGTGATGGACTATGCGCGCGAGCTGGGCTTTGAGTTTGTCGATGCCGATTGCACCATTGCCTGTCAGCAACCCAAGATCACCCCGCACCGCGATGCCATGCGCGCCAACCTTGCCCATGCCCTGGGCGTTGACGTCGAAAATGTAGGCGTCGCCGCCACTACGACCGAAAAGCTCGGTTGGGAAGGCCAGGGCGAGGGAATCGGCGCCTGGGCCGTCTGCCTGCTACAGAAAACCGTTAAGGAGTAACGAATGCGTATCTACAACAGCGCTACCCATAAAAAGGAAGAGTTCCAGCCCATCGAGTCCGGCAAGGTTCGCATGTACGTGTGCGGCCCCACGGTCTACGACAACATCCACATCGGCAATGCCCGCACGTTCATCAGCTTCGATGTGATTCGACGCTGGCTCATCGCGAGCGGCTACGAGGTCACGTTCGCCCAGAACCTCACCGATGTCGACGACAAGATCATCAAGCGCGCCAACGAGCAGGGCCGTACGGCTGCCGAGGTCGCGACGGAGTTCTCCGACAAGTTCATCGGCGTCATGCGCGCCGCCAACGTGCTCGATCCCGATGTGCGCCCCCGCGCCACCAAGGAGATCGGCCCCATGATCGCCATGATCAAGACGCTTATCGAGCAGGGCCACGCTTACGCAGCCGATAACGGCGATGTGTACTTTGCCGTGCGCAGCGATCCCAACTATGGTCAGGTCTCGGGCCGCAACATCGACGACCTTATGGTTGGTGCGCGCATCGAGGAGAACGAGGACAAGATCGACCCGCTCGACTTTGCCCTGTGGAAGGCCGCCAAGCCCGGCGAGCCCAGCTGGCCGAGCCCCTGGGGCGAGGGCCGTCCCGGTTGGCACACCGAGTGCGCCGCCATGGTGCATCGCTACCTGGGTACCCCGATCGATATCCACGGCGGTGGCTCCGATCTTGCTTTCCCGCATCACGAGAACGAGTGCGCCCAGGCCACCTGCGCCTGGCACCAGGGCTTCTCCAACACCTGGATGCACACGGGCATGCTGCTGGTTGACGGCGAGAAGATGTCCAAGTCACTCGGCAACTTCTTTACGCTGGCCGAGGTCCTCGAACAGCACTCCGCTGCCGCCCTGCGCCTGCTGATGCTGCAGACGAGCTATCGCTCGCCGCTCGACTTTTCTTGGGAGCGCCTGGAGGGTGCCGAGAACTCGCTCACGCGTATCGCCGGTACGGTCGAGAACCTGCGCTGGGCCGCGAACCATGCGACGGCCGATGCCGATGCGGCTGCCGCCGAGGCGTTTGCCGCCAAGGCCGCCGAGACTCGTGCCACCTTTAAGGAGTGCATGGACGACGACTTTAACACCGCTGGTGCCATGGGTGCCGTCTTTGGCTTTGTGACCGAGTGCAACCAGTACCTGGAGCAGGCGGGCGACGCTGCCGACAAGGCCGCCGCGCTTGCCGCCGCCGACACGCTGGCCGAGCTGCTCGATACGCTTGGCGTTGAGCTCCCCGAGCCCAAGGTCGAGTTGCCGCTGGGCCTGCTGGGCGTTGCCGCCGGTTTGGTTGCCTACACGGGTGACGACGTGGACGAGGCCGCTGCCAAGATTCTCGAGGCCCGCGCCGAGGCCCGCGCCGCCAAGAACTGGGATCTGGCCGACGCCATCCGCGACCAGCTCAAGGACCTGGGCCTGACGATCGAGGATACGACCGCCGGCACCCGTATTAAGACTCTCTAGTATTTGTTGACCGTTCGAGGTGCGGCAGATTGCCTTGAAAGAGGAGGGCATAGACCTGGTGGTCATGCCCGACGATTGAAAGGCAAGGTGCCGTGGCTCGGACGGTCGATTCTTGTTCGTTATGTATTTAGGAGGTCGCTTTATGGCCGACAATCGCAAGCGTGCACCGCGTGGAGGCAAGCAGGCTGCTTCTGACTCGCGTCCGATTCGCCGCAACGACCGCGCTGCCGCTCCCAAGGGCCAGCGCGAGCGCTCCCAAGCCCAGGCTGCGCGTCCGCAGCGCGATCGCAACCGCGACAACGTTCAGGCTCCCAAGGGCGAGTTTATCGAAGGTCGTCGTGCAGCCGCCGAGGCGCTGCGTACCGGCTTTCCCGTCAAGTGTGCGCTCATCGCCGAGGGCGGGGAGCGCGATGCCGCCCTGTCTCGTCTGGTCGATGACCTCAACGCCGCCGGTGTCCGCATTAAGTATGTGCCGCGTGCGCAGCTCGATGCGCTGTCGAGCCATGGCGCTCACCAGGGCATTGCGCTCGAGGTTGGTAACTTCCCTTACGCTGATGTTGCCGATATCCTCGACCGCGCGGGCGACGGTCCGGCGCTTGTCGTTGTGCTCGACCATGTGACCGACGACGGCAACTTTGGTGCCATCGTGCGCTCCGCCGAAGTCGTGGGCGCGGCGGGCGTCATCATTGCCAACAAGCGCGCTGCCGGCGTGACCGTTGGCAGCTACAAGACTTCCGCCGGCGCCGTCATGCACCTGCCTATCGCGCAGGTTCCCAATATCGCCCGTGCACTCGACGACCTCAAGGCCGCTGGCTTTTGGGTGGGCGGTGCCTCCGAGCACGCCGAGGGCAGCTGCTGGGATGCTCCCTTCGAGGGCCGCGTGGCGCTCGTCATGGGCTCCGAGGGCGACGGCATCTCGCGCCTGGTGCTCGAGAAATGCGACTTTTTGACCAAGCTTCCCCAGCGCGGCATGACCGAGAGTCTCAACGTTGCCCAGGCGACCACCGCGCTGTGCTTTGAGTGGCTGCGCCGCAATGCCGGCGAGCTCATGGGGGAGGAGTAGCGCATGTCCAAGAAGAACCGCGCTAAGTCCAAGGCCAAGCGCTTTGGCGAGGGCTCGGCCAAGCCGATTGTTTCGGCCGCGACCTATGGCGTGGGCGGCAATGCGTTTGCGCAGGCTATCGCCGACCCAGTCTCGACGGTGCACTCCAATAAGCCTGAGCTGCTGGTGGTCGACGGTTACAACGTGATCCACTGCACGCCGCGCTACGAAAAGCTCGTGTACGACCATTCCGACGATCCGTATTCCAGCGACGTTCACGATATGGCGCGCACCGCCCTCATCAACGACGTCGCCGCCTTTGCCCAGGGCCGTTACGAGGCCGTAATCGTGTTTGACGGCGCGGGCAATATCTCCAGCGAGCGCCCCAACCTACCGGCCCGCGGCGTGCGCATTGAGTTTTCGCCGACGGGTGTTTCGGCCGATACCGTGGTGCAGAAGCTCTGCATCGAGGCACGTGAGGAAGGTCGCGCGTGCTCCGTGGTATCGAGCGACGGCACGATCCAGGCCGTCGTCATGGGCAAGGGCGTTACGCGCATCTCGAGCCGTATGCTGGTAGACGAGATTAAACAGATCGATAACGACGTTCACGAGGCAGAGGAAGCTCCGCAGATCAAGATGACTCTGGGCAGTCGCCTGAGCCCCGATGCCCTGGCCAAGCTCAAGGCCCTGCGCGGGAGGTAGGGGAGTTGGCGGGGCAATGCTGCCTCGCTAACTCCATTCAGCGATGTCGATCATTCTTTCGAGGCGCCACGTTAGCGCCTCTTTTAGATATGGCAGCCTTGCCGTGAGCGCGTCGTTTCTGGAAAGAATCTCGATTGCCTCGTCAACGAAGCCTTCGAGTTTGTCGCCGTCAAACCAGCCCATGTCCTCGACGAGCAACATTTGTTTGGCGGGGCTTGAATGAAATTGTGCGCTGGTAAAACTGTGCTCTCCCGCCCTAAGCTCCTCTAGTGATATGTTGCACCAGAGCGATGAGCCCGAATCGAAGATGGGGGCAGGTCTGCAAGCTTGCGTGTTTACGTTTCGCACGAGGCCGAAGTTGCGCCAATGACGATCGTAGTTGGCAATGATGTCGTCACATACGATCATGCGGTCAAGGGCATCCTTGACGCCTGTCACCCCGAGCTCCTCGCAGTTTGCTACATATCGCTCGTAGTCGGTTAGCCGTTCATCTGCGTTTGCGTGCTGGTTTACATAGAACGCAGGGACATACTCTTCTTCATCAGTTAAGAAGACATCGCATGTGCTCAGGGCGGAAGTGCCCGTGCCCTCGAGCGAGTAAGGCACATAATCGCAGGCGTTTAGGATGCGACGGTGGAGCGCGGTCGCCACCAGCTCGTTATAAGGTTCCTGGTCCAGGTGCGCTCCTGCCTTATGCAGAATTCGACGTTCGCCCTCGCACGTCCAGTACTTTTGAAGATTGCCGTCCGAGGTGTTATCGGGCTTTGCGGCAGCCGCTTTTCCCTCTGGGGCGAAGGGTGCGATGCTGAGAGAGACGTCATCAAAGGCGTTATTGAAGAAATTGATATCCTCCCAGGTGAGACCGGAACCTTGGGGCCTAATCCAATACTGGTCGGATAAGGAGAGGCCGAGATTTCGCTGGACGAGTTCATCGGGAACATCGACTGCGGCTTCTGCAAGCAGGGAGGCTAGCCCAATGCGTGCGAGCGGGATACCGCGGCCGCGCCACCAGATGCGGAAGGAGTCTAGCGATATGGGGCTATTAGGGCCAAATACTCCAATAGGGGCGTGGGCGTAATCGATGTCGGCACTGATGTGGGTAAAGTCTTTTCGCGATGTACTGTAGACCAGCTGAGCGACTTCGTACGTGCGGTTCATGAGGGTGAACGCGATCTCGCTCTTACCGTGGCCGCGGCGGGGACGTCCCCCCGTTTTGGTCACAGAGCGGAGTCGCGTGTCGACGCTGTCTTTGTCGATGAGCCATACACCAGAAGCCTTGCGGGCCTCAAGTGCTCCGTTTTTTATGAGCTCCTGCACCCTGCGCGGAGTGATGCCGAGCAGCTCGGCGGCTTCTTTGGTAGTAAGCATCGCGAAACCCTTCGCCAGAACGAATAGTTTTATATATAGCAATTGTAATTAAAACTATTCGTTCTGGCGAATGGTTTTAAGATTGAGGGCGCACTGACAGAAATGAACGGGCCTGGTACGCGTTGTTGCTGGATTTTGCATATTTGTATAACGCCGTGCGGCCTGTTGCGCCCCGTCCGCAATTCCTTTATTCTTAACTCGCTTCGCGTGAAAGCGCCAAGTGTGCCAGTGTGGCGCAACGGTAGCGCAACTGATTTGTAATCAGTGGGTTGCAGGTTCGATTCCTGTCACTGGCTCCATGAGAGTTTCGGGCTCTGTTCCCTTGTGGGACAGGGCCCGTTTCTATTTATGTCGATAAGTCAGCGTGTTTGGCGCCAACCAAGCTTCAGGTTTGTCTCGATCCGTAACACGAGTGGGCTGAAGACCCTCCTTATAGTTACAGATCGAAACATTGCCAAGGGAAGGCCGATAACATCTCGATCCGTAACACGAAGAGGCTGAAAACCGTTCTTACTGTTACAGAATGAGACGTAAGCGGGGGTTTCTGCGAAACATCTCGATCTGTAACAGATAGGGGAGGAATAACCCTCTTACTGTTACAGGTCGAGACATAGGCCGGGGCGAGGTTGGTCATCGTCATCGAGCGTGGATTATCGGACACACGAGCGTGGAAAATCTTCCGCCTAGTGAATGAGCGTGGATAATCTGCCACTTTGGATTCGATGGCACGGCAAAGTGGGAGATTATCCACGCTCGATTTCAAACGGAAGAAAATCCACGCTCGATTTTGCCTGGGAAGAGCAATCTTCTGTCTGGGCAGCCCCGATCTCGACCTATATATAGGTGCAAATAAGCTGGTATCGAAGTTCGATACTGAAGGTGTACTCCACTACAGCAAAGTGTTACCTTGGGAAACGTCACCTCAGTATCCAAAACCACTGTCCTTCATATCCAAACTCAATAAAACCGCAGGTCACGGCTATATAGATACGCCCGGCACCGTGTATCTAGAGGTTTTCGTTGACAGCCCCCAAGGTGGCATCGTATTATCTTCTTCGTTCGCGGGGGCGGCGGTCCAAAAGACCAAAGGACCTGCGGATACTTGAACGATTGGGAGTTTGCCCGAGTGGTTAATGGGGACGGGCTGTAAACCCGTTGGCTCTGCCTACATAGGTTCGAATCCTATAGCTCCCACCCGTCAAGTGCCTGTATAGCTCAGTCGGTAGAGCACTTCGTTGGTAACGAAGAGGTCACCAGTTCAAGTCTGGTTGCAGGCTCCATCCGGCGGTGTAGCTCAGTTGGTTAGAGCACACGGTTCATACCCGTGGCGTCACTGGTTCGAATCCAGTCACCGCTACCATAGGTAACACGGTGGCTTCTCAATAGTATGTTGAGAGGCCACTATGGTATAAAGGCAAAGTCCCGTCCGGGGACGACCTGTTAAGAGGAGGGCTTTATGGCCAAAGAGAAGTTTGAGCGCACTAAGCCGCATGTTAACATCGGCACCATTGGTCACGTCGACCACGGCAAGACCACGCTGACCGCCGCCATCACCAAGGTTCTCTCCGAGACCGAGGGCTGCAAGGCTGACTTCACTGCGTTCGAGAACATCGACAAGGCTCCCGAGGAGCGCGAGCGCGGCATTACGATTTCCGTCTCCCACGTTGAGTACGAGACCGCTGCCCGTCACTACGCTCACGTTGACTGCCCGGGCCACGCTGACTACGTCAAGAACATGATCTCCGGCGCTGCTCAGATGGACGGCGCTATCCTGGTCATCGCTGCTACCGACGGCCCCATGGCTCAGACCCGCGAGCACATCCTGCTCGCCCGTCAGGTCGGCGTTCCCTACATCGTCGTCTTCCTGAACAAGTGCGACATGGTCGACGATGACGAGCTCATCGACCTCGTCGAGATGGAGACCCGTGAGCTCCTCTCCGAGTACGATTTCCCCGGCGACGACATCCCCGTCATCCGTGGCTCCGCTCTGGGCGCTCTCGAGGGCGACGCCAAGTGGATGGACGCCATTCGCGAGCTCATGAAGGCCGTCGACGAGTACATCCCGACGCCTGCTCGTAACAACGACCTCCCGTTCCTGATGGCCGTTGAGGACGTTATGACCATCTCCGGCCGTGGTACCGTTGCTACTGGCCGTGTCGAGCGCGGTGAGCTCAAGCTCAACGAGCCCGTCGAGATCGTCGGCATCAAGGATACCCAGAACACCGTCGTTACCGGTATCGAGATGTTCCGTAAGTCCATGGACTTCTGCGAGGCTGGCGACAACGTCGGTCTGCTGCTCCGCGGCATCAAGCGTGAGGACATCGAGCGCGGCCAGGTTCTCTGCAAGCCCGGTTCGGTTACCCCGCACACCAAGTTCACCGGCGAGATCTACGTTCTGACCAAGGAGGAGGGCGGCCGTCACACCCCGTTCTTCGATGGTTATCGTCCTCAGTTCTACTTCCGTACCACCGACGTTACCGGTACGGTCAAGCTCCCCGAGGGCACCGAGATGGCTATGCCTGGTGACCACATCACCATCGAGGGCGACCTCATCCACCCGATCGCCATGGAGGAGGGCCTGCGCTTCGCTATCCGCGAGGGTGGCCACACCGTCGGTTCGGGCATCGTCTCCACGATCATTGAGTAAATTAGCTCTTTGATATAGCTGACTTAGAGAACCCGGCACTTATATGGGTGCCGGGTTCTTTTCTGCAATGGATATTGAGCCGTTGCTGGTGTCGAGAGGATCGATAATGGTCCTGGATGCACCGTCGATTAGCTCTCGATGGCTTCATTGATGTGTTCCAAATATGAATGGATCCACCGAGAACCAATTGACTCGAGGTTTTCATTGACAGCACTTACGTGGAGCTGATAAAGTAACAACTCGTGCCCGTACGGGGCGGAAATGAAAGGTTCAGGATACATGCGTACTCTAGTTACTCTTGCGTGCACTGAGTGCAAGCGCCGCAACTATACGACCACCAAGAACAAGTCGACCATGCCTGATCGTATGGAGATCAAGAAGTATTGCCCCTGGTGCCGTCACCACACGCTGCACAAAGAGACTCGCTAGTCTCTAGTCACATACGCCAGTAGTTCAATTGGTAGAGCATCGGTCTCCAAAACCGAGTGTTGAGGGTTCGAGTCCTTCCTGGCGTGCCAGTCATTATTCCGTAAGCTCCCACTTGGGGGCTTACGGTTTACTCATGTATAAGCGCATTGCGCGGAGGTAACCCAAATGGCCAACAAGAAGAACAAGAAGAAGGCTCAGCAGCCGGCACCTGCCAACAAAGCTGCCGCCAACTCCAAGGTTGAGGCCAAGAAGGCCGTTGCCAAGAAGAACGAGAAGGCTGCGAAGTCCAAGAAGAACGAGAAGCCTGGTTTCTTCGCCCGCACCAAGAAGTATTTCGCTTCGGTCAAGTCCGAGATGAAGCGTGTCACGTGGCCCGATAAGAAGGAGCTCGTGAACTACTCGGTTGTTGTTTGCGCTTCTCTGATCGTCGTCGGCGTCGTCATCGCTCTGCTCGATGCTGGCTTTGGCGAGGCTCTTGCTCTGTTCTCTGGATTGAGGGGCTAAACCATGTCTAAGCGTTGGTACGTCGTTCACACTTACTCTGGATACGAGAACCGCGTTAAGTCCGATCTCGAGCATCGCATCGAGACTATGGGCATGCAGGACCGTATCTTTGATATCGAGATTCCTATGGAGCGCGTCACCGAGATTAAAGAGGGTGGCAAGCGTGAGATCAAGGATTCCAAGATCTTCCCGGGTTATGTCCTGGTCCGCATGGAGATGGATGACGATGCTTGGACGTGTGTTCGTAACACGCCTGGCGTCACCGGTTTCCTAGGCGGCAACGGCAAGCCCGCTCCGCTTTCCCGCGACGAGTACAACAAGATGACTCGTCGTCCCGGTAAGGGCGATTCGCCCAAGCGCACCTCGGTTGATATTGAGGTCGGTACGTCCGTCCGCGTCACCGATGGCCCGCTTACCGACTTTGATGGCAAGGTCTCCGAGGTTAACACCGAGGCTGGCAAGCTCAAGGTCACGCTGATGATCTTTGGCCGCGAGACGCCGGTCGAGCTCGACTTTAACCAGGTCGCTGTCATCGCTTAAGTTTTCGTCCGTTCGCGCGAGCGTGCTTCTTCTGTGACTGCTCATCTCAGGAGTGCTTCTAACACGTGCGTGCTTACGATATAGCAAGTACTTCACACTCGTGATTCGAAAGGAATGACCATGGCTGAGAAGAAGGTTGCCAACGTCATTAAGCTCCAGATTCCTGCTGGTGCAGCAAACCCCGCTCCTCCCGTCGGCCCCGCCCTGGGCGCTGCTGGCGTGAACATCATGCAGTTCTGCCAGGCCTTTAACGCCGAGACGCAGGACAAGAAGGGTGACATCATCCCCGTTGAGATCTCTGTCTACGAGGACAAGTCCTTCTCCTTCATCACCAAGACCCCGCCGGCGGCTCACCTTATCAAGAAGGAGCTGAACCTCAAGTCTGGTTCCGCTAAGCCCCAGGCTGACAAGGTTGGTCAGCTCTCCCAGGAGCAGCTCACCAAGATCGCCGAGATCAAGATGCCGGACCTCAATGCCAACGACATTGACGCCGCCAAGAAGATCATCGCCGGTACCGCCCGTTCCATGGGCGTCACCATCGCTGAGTAGCGATTTCTTATGGTAACGGCGGGTGCTCCGACCGGGGCGCCCGTTAAATGTGTGCAATAGGGCACACGATACGATGTGGGAGGGCTCACGCCCGTTTAACCACAGGAGGTAATGCACATGGCTAAGCATGGTAAGAGCTATAACGCCGCTGCCGAGAAGATCGACCGCGCCACGCTCTACACCCCCCTTCAGGCTGCCAAGCTCATCAAGGAGCTCGACACCGCCAAGTTCGACGAGACCGTCGAGGCTCACTTCCGTCTGGGCATCGATACTCGTAAGGCTGACCAGAACATCCGTGGTTCCATCTCCCTGCCCCACGGCACCGGCAAGACCGTTCGTGTTGCCGTCTTCGCCGAGGGCGAGAAGGCCCGTGAGGCTGAGGCTGCCGGCGCCGACATCATCGGTTCCGACGAGCTCGTCGCCCAGATTCAGAAGGGCGAGATCAACTTCGACGCCGCTATCGCTACGCCGAACATGATGGCCAAGGTTGGCCGCATCGGTAAGATCCTTGGTCCCCGTGGCCTCATGCCGAACCCCAAGCTCGGCACCGTGACCATGGACGTCGCCAAGATGGTCTCCGAGCTCAAGGCTGGTCGCGTTGAGTACCGCGCCGACCGCTACGGCATCTGCCACGTGCCCCTGGGCAAGAAGTCCTTCTCTGAGCAGCAGCTCGTCGAGAACTACGCTGCCCTGTACACCGAGATTCTGCGCGTCAAGCCCTCTTCTGCTAAGGGCAAGTACGTCAAGTCCATCTCCGTGTCTTCCACCATGGGCCCTGGCGTCAAGGTCGATCCCGCTGTCCAGCGTGACTTCCTGGCTGAGTAACTGCTAGTTACTGCCTGAGTACAGCAAGCATTGCTAAAGAAACCCGGTTCTGCCTTGTGCAGGACCGGGTTTCTTGCTATCGCGTCAAAAGCACCATAAAGGGGACAGTGTCCCCTTTATGGTGGTTACCAGGGTGTTCTGGCTGTTGAAGACTCGATGGCTTCGTGGCGTTTGAGCTCGCGGCGCATGGTTTGTGAGTTGAGCCAAGCTGCTTGCCAGCCGCGGATGGGGTAGTGCGTCTGGTCGAGCTCAAACTGCGTATAGCCGCAGGCGTTGATGATCGTCGTTCCACACACATGCTGACGCTCGCGCTGAAAATCGCAACCGTAGCTTTGGTGCACATGCCCGTGCACCATGTAGTCGGGATTCCAGGATTCGAGTGCTGTGTTAAAACACTCGAATCCTCGATGCGGCAGATCGTCCAGATCACCCATACCGGCGGCGGGTGCATGGGTAAGCAGAATGTCGCACCCGCCGACCATCCTAACCTTACGCGACAGCTTACGCATGCGCTTGGACATCTCGCGTTCGGTGTACATGTTGGCGCCGTCGCGATAACGCATGGACCCGCCAAGGCCCGCAATGCGAATCCCTCGGTACGTGTACACGCTGTCCTCTACGCAGATACATCCACCCGGTGCATGACGTGCGTAGCGGTCATCGTGATTGCCGCGCACGTAGATGAGCGGTTTGTTGATGACCGTAACCAAAAACTCAAGATAGTCCGGGTCCAGATCGCCGGCGGACAAAATCAGGTCGACTCCCTCAAAGCGTTCCTTGCGAAAGCACTCCCAAAGGCATCGTTCTTCGGTATCGGCTATGGCAAGGATTTTCATAGGGCAGGGACTTTCGGCTCATCGTCGAGCTGCGGAATGGTGCCTACCACGTTGTCCGCCAGCCAATTCATCTCGACAATCTGCGTGCTCGGCAGCGGAGGGAAGCCTTCGATCTGTACCACGCCGTTCTGGCTGTGGAGCTCGCCGCCAAAGGGGTTGATGGATCCCACAACAATGCCGTTGCGGAGCAACTGCACGAGTTTGCGCGTTTGGTAGGGTAGGCCCGGAGCGTAACGGATGTCGATAACGCCGGAGCTCATGCCATACCAGTAGTTGACAGCGCGCACTTGGTTGTCGTCGCTGGTCTCGTCCCACGTGCCGTGAAGAAGGCTGCGAACGATGAGCTCGTAGTAACGGCCCCAGTTCCATACGGGCATGGCGATGCCGGTGACTTTGCCGTCGACCAAGCGGTGAAGCCCGTAGGCCGTTGGGTCTTCGAGCGACTTTGACATGTCAGCGCCGGTCATGACGCTTACGCCTTCGCGGCACATGGCTTCGGCAAGACCACCGGCGGGAACATCGCCCCAGGTGAGGATGACCTGCGCGCGCGGGTCGAGCAGCGAGGCGCCAATCGCAAAGGCGTTGATCTCGCTGAGTGCGCCCGAGGCGAAGACCGACGCGTGGTAACCGATGCGGTGGTTGTCCGCCATGCTGGCCGCAAGGGCGCCCAGCAGAAACTTGGCCTCGTACATCTTGCCAAAGTACGAACGGACGCTTTGATGGGGAAGGCCGATAGAGCAGTTGAGGAACCGAACCCGGGGATACTCAACGGCAGCCCTGAGCGTGTATTCCATCAGGCGGTGCGAGGTCGAGAAGATGACGTTTGCTCCATGTTTGACAGCCGTTTCCACGGCGGCGTAGAACACATCCGGATCGTGACAGTCCTCGAACGCCTCGGTGCGCACGATACCGCCAAAGTGCTCATCGAGATACTGACGCCCTTGGTCGTGCAGGCTGTCCCAGCTCGACGTCGCACAGGGGAACTCATGGATAAAGGCGATGCGCAGGGGGTTGGCCGTCGAGTAGACGGTCTTGCCCATAAAGAAGTTGAGCACGCCAGAGGTGGACTTGGCGGGCGTCTCCTCCTCGTCGACGCTCGGTGCTTCGACAAGATCGACCTTGTCCTCGTCATTTTTGCCGGCAATGACCAGCTCGCGCCAGATCTTGCACAGGTGGTTTACGACGATATCCGTTGGCGTATCCAGCAGGCGGTCCTGGTTGTACACATTGAGGTAGACGAGCATGGCGTCGGCGGGCGTAATGTCCAGGTGATCGCCGCCTGCGCGAAGGTAGGCACGCTTAAAGAGCAGGAAAGTGTGGCGCAGGTAGTCGACCTTTTTCTGCGGCCATTTTTCGATAAGGTTCTGACCGAGCATCTTCGCGAGCGTTTCGTAGCTTCCCTCACGCGAGAACTCGATCTCGTATAGGGGGCAGACGCGCCAAAACGCGCAGAACTCGCCGTACAGGCGGCTTTCGACGGAATCCCATGTGCCGGGGTAGAGACGGGTGACCTTGGCCGAAACCGTCGGGGCGTCTAGGAATTTGAGGACACTGACGCGTTTGTTGCCTTCTTGGACATAGAACCGATGCATGAACTCGGTGACGATGACGGGGTCGCGATAGCCCTCGGTCACCTGGATGTCGTAGAGGTTGGACCACTTGCGGGCGAACTCGGTGCTAAACGGAAGCAGGGGCATAAAGTTGCATGAAAAGGCGGACTGACGGCCCTTGGTGACCGTGCCGACGACCATTTCGAGCGGAATATCCCGCAGGCCGACATTCTCTCGCTGACCTAAGGGGAGCTGAACAACCAAGCTATCGAGGTCCGTAAGGTATGGATGCTCGCTTTGGCTAATGGCGCGTCGACGTCCTTGCTCGCCGCGCTTGCGTGCTTGACGATAGGCCTCTTCCATAATGTTGCTCCCTTAGTCGTTTAAACAACTATATGAACCATGGTACCACGAATGAAAACCACTACAAAGATGCCTGACCCCTTTGCGGTGGTTTAGGCGATGATGGGGGCGATGGCGCGGATGCAGGCGTCGGCAGCGGTGAAAGTGGTGCTGTCGTCGCTGACGATAAAGATGATCTTTCCTTTGATGCCAAAGTCGCCGATTTCGCTAAAGAGCACGTAGGGCTCTTTGTCAAAGCCCGAGATGGGCGAGACGGCCGTTTTGGTTGCGCTCGTGAGCTCGTCTGCCAGC
Source organism: Collinsella sp. CLA-ER-H5 (assembly GCF_040092375.1). Classification (NCBI taxonomy): domain Bacteria; kingdom Bacillati; phylum Actinomycetota; class Coriobacteriia; order Coriobacteriales; family Coriobacteriaceae; genus Collinsella; species Collinsella sp. CLA-ER-H5. Next base: position 89,772 of record NZ_JBBNLR010000002.1, on the reverse strand, counting down.
ACGTCAAGGGAAGCCCACTTAGACGTGTCCTTTACGGCAACGGGCACGGCCACGCGTCCAAAGGGCATCAAATGCACGAGCGTGTTCTTGGAGATGTTGGAGTTGGGCACAATGATGGTCTGTCCACAGGCATCCTCAATCGTTGTATGGCGCCAAGTGATGTCTTGGACCACGCCGGATACGCCGCCGACCTCGATATTGTCGCCGGGTTTGATGATGCCCATAAAGGTCACTTGCATGCCGCCGATAAGGTTTGACAGCGTGTCCTGAAAGCCGAGCGAGATGGCGATGCCGCCGACGCCAAGAGCGGCGACGAGGGCGTTTGCATTAATGCCAAAACAGTTGTCGAGGATAAAGCTGCCGCCGATCATCCAGATGACGGCGCGCGCGATGTTGATGAAGATACTCGATGCCGGTAGCGGGTTATCGTCTCGGTTAAGCAGATGGTTCAGGGTCTTGGATACGACCTTGGCGGCGACGGCGGTGCCTATCGCCAAGATGACGGCCCAGATGATGTTGTGGACCCACCGTTGCTCAAAGAAATGAAGAATCGGCTCAAACAATTCCATGTAGGGAAACCTCCTAATGATCGTCCAACCATGATACCCACCAAGAAGCCCGTCCGATCAAATTGAACTGCCTCCCATTTCTTGGACATGAGAAATGGGAGGCTTTCTTTATGCGCGTTGATTTGAGAGTGAAGCATGATATCGAGGCCAGGAAGGCGGCCATAGGGCTCTTCGAGCTCGGGCACGGGTATAAATCTGCCGCGATTGCCCTTTCGCTTCCCGTGGAAGCCGTGAGAAGATGGCAGGAGATATACCGCGCATTCGGGAGCGAGGTGCTGCTGCGCATGGACGGAAAGCAGGGCAGGTACACATACGAGCAGAAGGTCGCCGCCGCCTCCGCCGTCGTCGACGGCGGCATGACGAAGACCGAGGCGATGGCGGCGTTCGGCATAATGTCGATGTCGCCGCTCAAGAAGTGGTGCGCGCTATACCGCCGGGGCGGCGCGGAGGCCCTGCGCCCGAGGCCCAAGGGCCGGCCGAAGGGTTCCAAGGCGAGGCCGCGGACCCGCGAGGAGGAGCTCGAGGAGCGGTGCCGTAGGCTCGAGGCCGAGGTGGCCTACCTAAAAAAATTACGCGCCCTGGTCGAGAGGGACGGGCTCTGACCAGGGCGAAGGCCGAAGCGGTCGCGGCCCTGCGCGCCGAGGGGCACGCGCTCGGGCACCTGCTCGCATGCGCCGAGCTCAAGCGGTCGACCTACTACTACGCCCTCGCGCACCCGCCGAGGCCCACGCGCCCCGAGCTCTGGGAGGCGGCCGCCGAGATCTTCTCGCGCACCGCCAACGGCTGCGGGCACCGGCAGATAGCGATGTGCCTCAGGGCGGAAGAGGGGGCCGTGATAGCCGACAAGACCGTGCTCAAGATGATGCGCGAGATGGGGATTCGCTGCGGTATCAGACGCGAGACGGCCTACCACAGGTACAACTCGTACAGGGGCGTCGTCGGCAGGACGTTCGAGAACGTGATCGCGAGGGATTTCGACGCCGGGGCCCCGTGGCGGAAGCTGGGAACGGACGTCACCGAGTTCAAGGTGGCGGGCGGCAAGGCCTACTGGGCCCCGACGCTGGACTTCTGCACCAAGGAGATCGTGGCGAGCGACATATCGACCACGCCCGACATGGCCCAGCAGGTCAGGATGCTCGACGAGCTGCTGTCCAAGATCCCCGAGGGCGCCGCCCCGACCATGCACTCGGACCGGGGCTGGCAGTACCAGCACGCCTCGTACACATCCAGGCTCGAGGCCGCCGGCATCGTCCAGAGCATGTCCAGGAAGGCGAACTGCATCGACAACGCCGCCACCGAGCAGCTCTTCGGCCACGTCAAGGACGAGTTCTACCGGGGCCGCGAGTGGGAGACGTTCGAGGATTTCAAACGCGACCTGGAGGAATACATAGTCCACTGGAACACGAGCCGGAGGCAGGTAAGATTGAAGGGCCTGACCCCGGAGGAGTTCCGGAATCAGGCCCTCGCGGCCTAGTCGCTATTTAGGGCGTCCAAGATTTGGGACGCAGTTCAAATTCGGACGGGCTTCTGTGCTCGATATAAGGTTTACGCGGCGGGGCTGTAAGGCCCGGCGGTGTAGCTTAGCGTCGACGCTTCCAGATAATGCCGAGCATGATGACGATGATGCCGCCGATAAGGCACGCGCCAACTACTGCCAGCGTGCGGTCTCCCGTTGCGGCAAGCTTACCGGTCGTCTTCTTGGTGATGACCTTCGTGGTCGCCGTGTCCGTCTTAGACGAGGGCTTAGGCGCCGGGGCCGGTGAGGGCGTGGGGTCCACGGCTGCGGAGCCGAAGCCGATGGTGCCGGCGAGCCCGGCCATCTTGCTCTCCCAGCCGTTCTGCCCGATCAGCGCCCTTAGCGCTGACTCGCAGGTACCCCACTCGGTGTGCTTAGTGGCGTTTGCGAAGGTGGGGAAGTCGGTCGTGTTGGTGATGATGTAGTTGTTGGTGGCGACGGTATAGGTCTTGGTGGGATCGAGCGTGCTGCCGTCTTTGGTGAGTGTGGCACTCACAATGCGCTTGCCTTCGGGCTGCGTCCAATCAATCGTCACGTTGATGCCGCCAAAGGAGAGAACGCTGCCAGAGTCATCGCGCCACTTGTACTTGTCTTGCGCCTCCTGCTCGGTGTGACCGGCCGCCACATAAGCCTGCTGAAGCTCGTAGCTGTCGTTGCAATCGTCGCTGATTTGTAGCGAGTGCTCGAGCGCTGCGAGGAAGTCCGCGCCGGTCATGGTCCAGGTCTCCACGGTGTTGCCGTAGGGCGAGATGGCGATGACGTTGCCGGCGGTCACGTTGCCCGCCGCGATGCCGCCGCGGATGCCGCCAGCGTTTTCGATAGCGAAGTCCGCGCCCGTCAGGGCAAGATAGGAGCCGCAAATCACGTGGCCGATGGTCTGGGCCTTGGTGGTGTCGCCCTCCTTGCTGGGGCGGAAATCGGTGGTGCGCACCATTTCCCAACCATGCGTGCCTGCGGCGTCCTCGCCGTAGAAATAGTTGGTGGTGGATGTGCCGAGCACCTTGTTCGATTCGTTTTCAAAGTCCTCGTCGAGCGGCTTGATCTTGTTGCGGACGGCTTCAAGGCGGCTTTGGTAGTCGGAGCCCTTGTCGGGGTCTGCCAAAAGGTCGTTGACGTTCTTGGCGGTGTAGAGCTTCTCATCGCTGCCGTCTGCAGGGACCGTGACCGTGTCATCGTCGGTGCTTTCGGTGCCCTTGGTGTCGTACTCGTAGGGGACGGAAAGCAGCCCCACCTCGGCAAAGGCGCTGCCTGCCTCGACAACGTGGATCGTCTTGCCGTCGGCTCCCGTCACCTTCTCGTTAAGGTTGATGTGCTCGTGGCCTGCGATAAGGGCATCGACGCCACGGAGCCGCGTGGCAAAGGTCTTGGCGTCGAGCGTGTGCGCGATACACACAACAACATCGCAGCCCTCCCTGCGCAGCTGCTCTGCCTCGGTATTGATGGCGTTCGCGGCACTCGAGAAGCTGGTGCCCGCGACCAGGTCCGCGCGCAGCGAGGAACCTAGCGACTCATCCATGGCACCCACGACGCCGACCTTGATTTTGTAGTCGAATGTGGAGTGATCTTCGCTATCCTCCCAGGTGCGATCGAGCGTCTTCGTGATGCTCGAGCTCCATACGCCGCTCGTAGACTTTGCGTTCGCGCAGAGCATGACGAAGGGCGTGCCGGTGGTGCTGTAGCCGGTCATGGTGCGGAGCTTGTCCGCGCCGTAGCTCCAGTCGTGGTTGCCCGGCGTGGTCGCGTCGTAGCCGTCTACATAGAAGGTGTCCATGAGCTCGGCGATGCTCTTGCCCTCGCTCATGGTGGCGAAGGACTGCCCGTGGAAGGTGTCGCCCGCATCGAGCAAAAGATCGGGGGCGCTGTTTTGGGCGCTATAGAGAACCGCCAGCCCATCAAAGCCCACAGTGCCGGTGCCCTTGCTTGCGTTGTAGCTGTACTTGTAGCTGCCGTGGATGTCGTTGGTGTGCATGACGGCCACGGAGCCGTCAATAGCGGCGGGCAGGTTCTCCGCGAAAGCGAGGCTCGGGATGCCTGCGAGCGCGCCGGCAAACAACGCGGTGGCTAACGCAAGGCGGGGGAGTCTTTTCATGGCAGTTTCCTTAGTCCTTAGCCAGAATGTCTGGTTGAATATCGGATTATCGACATAATATGCGAAAACCGCCGCAAGGGCGCCTGTCCCTTTGCGGCGGTTTTGACGTTTGCGCAGATAAAACCTACCAAAATAAACCTGTCCCTTTTTGGCAGGTTTTAGCTCAGCAGCATGCGGTCGTTGGCGAGCTCGCCGCCCGAGACCTCCTCGAACTTCTGCAGCAGGTCGGCTACGGTGAGCGACTTCTTCTCATCGCCCGCCACGTCGTAGATCACGTGGCCTTCGTGCATCATGATCAGACGGTTGCCCAGACGGATGGCGTCGTTCATGTTGTGCGTGACCATGAGCGTGGTCAGGTGGTTCTCGTCGACGATCTCCTCGGTCAGGTTAAGCACCTTAGAGGCCGTCTTGGGGTCGAGGGCCGCGGTGTGCTCGTCGAGCAGCAGCAGGCGCGGCTTGGTGAGCGTGGCCATCAGCAGGGTGAGTGCCTGGCGCTGGCCGCCCGAGAGCAGGCCGACCTTGGCGTTGAGACGCGTGTCCAGACCAAGATCCAGGCGCTTGAGCAGCTCAACGTACTCATCTTTCTCGGCCTTGGTGACGCCCCACGAAAGGCCGCGACGCTGGCCGCGACGCTTGGCGAGGGCCAGGTTCTCGGCGATCTGCATGTCGGCAGCGGTACCGCGCATGGGGTCCTGAAACACGCGGCCCAGGTACTTGGCGCGCTGCGACTCGCTCAGGCGCGAGATGTCGGTGCCGTCGAGCTCAATAACGCCCGAATCGAGCGGGTACACGCCGGCGATCATGTTGAGCAGCGTGGACTTGCCGGCGCCGTTGCCGCCGATCACGGTTACAAAGTCGCCGTCATTCAGGGTGAGGTCGACGCCGGTGAGCGCGCGCTTCTCGGTGACGGTGCCCTTGTTAAAGGTCTTCTTGACGTGCGAGAGCTTAAGCATCTGCCTCATCCCCCTTCGTGTAGGAGCTGCGGAGCTTATAGCGCTCCCAAACCACGGGCACGCACAGGGCCACAGCGACAATTACGGCGGAGAGCAGCTTCATGTCGTTGGCGTCCATGCCCAACTGCAGCACGATGGCGCGGATAAGGAAGTACACCACGGAGCCAAAGACGGCGGAGGCAAGACGGACGCTAAACTGCGTGAGGCCGCCGGGCAGCAGACGGCCGAGCACCTCACCGATAACAATGGCGGCAAGACCGATAACGATGGCACCGGTGCCCATACCAATGTCGGCATACTTTTGGCTCTGGCAGATGAGCGCGCCCGAAAGGCCGATGAGGGCGTTGGAGAGCACGAGGGCGATCATCTTGGTGGAGTTGGTGTTGACGCCCAGAGCGCGGATCATGTACTCGTTGTTGCCGGTGGCGCGCAGCGCCGAGCCGATCTCGGTGCCAAAGAACCAATACAGGATGGCAACGATAGCCACGGCGAGCAGGATGCCCAAGATGATGGCAACGGTGGACTGCGGCAGACCGGTCATATTGCTGACGGCCGAGAACACGGTGCCCTTGGCAAGAATTGGCGTATTGGACTTGCCCATGATGCGCAGGTTGATGGACCACAGGCTGATCTGGGTGAGGATTCCGGCGAGGATCGCGGGAATCTCGAAGACGGTGGTCAAAATGCCCGTGACGGCACCCGCGATGGCGCCGGCGCACATACCGGCCAGCACGGCGAGCAGCGGGTCGACGTTGTTATTGACGATGAGCACAGCGCAGACGCAGCCGCCGAGGGCAAAGCTGCCGTCGCAGGTCATATCGGGAATGTCGAGCAGGCGGAACGTGATAAACACGCCAAGCACCATAATGCCCCAGAGGACGCCCTGCGAAACGGCGCCCTGCAATGCAATGAGCATGCTTCATACCTCCTAGGATAGGGTGGACACGTGATTCACCATAATAGCGGTAACAATGCATAGAAGAGCTGCGGACAGACGTTTTGTTTTACCTGAAACAAGCAGGGCGGACGCCGGTCTACAGCGCCCGCCCCTGTGGCTCAGATATTGAATAACGCAGCTAAAGCGCGAGCACGGGCTCTAGACGCATGCCGCGTATAGCATTACGCGTCCAGAGCGGAAAGGTCGATGCCCAGGGCCTCGGCCATTTCGTCGTTCTTGACGACGACCAGGTCCTTGCTCGAGAGGTGCTTGATCGGCATATCCTCGGGCTTGGCCTCGCCCTTCAGAATCTTGACGGCCATCTCGCCCGCGGCGTAGCCCAGATCCTCGTAATTGATGGAGAGGGTGAACAGGCCGCCGGCCATGCACATGCCCTCCTCGCCAGTCACGAAGGGAAGCTTGTTCTCCTTGCAGATCTGGCCCACCTGCGAGGCGCCCGCGGCGATGGTGTTGTCGGTGGGGGAGTACAGCGCGTCGACCTTGCCCACGGCAGACTCGACGACGGACTGAATCTCGTTGGAGCTCGAGACGGTGAAATCGGTGTACTCGAGGCCCAGCTTGTCGAGCTCCTTCTTGGCGGCCTTGATCTGGACGTCGGAGTTGGACTCGGCGGTGCAGTAGAGCAGGCCGACCTTTTTAACGTCGGGCAGGACCTTCTGCATCATCTCGAGCTGCTCGGCGACCGGGGTGAGGTCGGAAGCGCCCGTGACGTTGGTGCCGGGCTTGTCGTTGTCCTGGACCAGGCCGGAGGCGGCGTAGTCGGTGATGGCGCAGCCCACGATGGGGATATCGGCCGTGGCGCCGGCGGCAGCCTGCGCGGCGGGCGTGGCGATGGCATAAATCAGGTTGACGTTGTCGCCCACAAACTTGTCGGCAATGGACTTACACGTGGACTGGTCGTTCTGGGCGTTCTTCTGGTCGATCTTGACCTTAAGGCCGCTCTCCTTGATGGCCTTGACAAAGCCGTCGTTGGCGGCATCGAGTGCGGAGTGCTCGGTGAGCTGCAGAACGCCGATGGTGTAGTCGGAACCGGCGGCAGCAGAGCCGGAACCAGAGTTGCCGCCGCACCCGGCGAGCGGGGCGAGCGCGAGCAGGCCGGCGGAGACCAGAAGGCTCCTGCGGCTGATGGTGATGTCCTTCATATCATTACCCCCAGTATAAAAATGGCTGGAAACACTGCACTGGGACAAAGTGCAAGTGGAACTATAGTAGCGCTGATGTCCATTTTTACAACAGCCTGGCGGGTTTTTTAATACAGAATCGGATGGGCGGTGCGGGTAGTCGAATGGGCGGCGGAGGGTCTTATGCGGCGGCGGAGGCGTCGTCCTCGTCTAGGGCGGCGAAGAGCTTCTTGCCGTCGAGGAGACGTGTGGTGACGTTTCTCATTCGGCCAATCTCTACGGTACGCAACGTGTCATCGGCGCCTCGGGCGTCGTAGACCGTTCCCAGCAGATACGAGATGCCATCGCGCTGCCTGATGGCAAAGGGACGCAGCGTCATCCGTGCTGCTTCGGTTTCGCCACGCGTCGTAACGCTCGAAATATCAAAACTCACCGTGGTTCCGTGGTCGATGGCCTGCTCGACGAGCTCGCACGTGTCGATGCGCTTGATGGGCGTGCGTGTTGCCTTGGTAGCCTTGCTGCCTGCGCTCGGAACGGGTTCGGGTGTATCGAGGTAGCCGCGAACGTCGGCACTCGCCATGGCAACTAAGTGCTGCGCCATGCTCTTGCGGATAGCGATAGGCGTGGAGCGGTTGCGCATGACCATACCGTGGAGCCGGATGATCTCTTCATCGGTGAGCGGGCGGGTAAGAAGTTTGTAGCCCACGCCGCGTTTGTACTCAATTTCGTATCCGGCATGGCGAAGCGCGGAGATGGCGGTGTAGATGCTGCGCCGCGCCGCCGAGATGGGCATGCGGGCGGGGTCGTCGGGATGGGCGAGGCGCCGGATCAGCTCATCGGAAAGCATGGCCTTGTCTTCGCCGGTGTTTTCGCTCAAGAGCTGCAGGATACGAACGGCGCGATAGGCTGCCATCGAGGCGGCGCCTCTAGTCGTGGTGTCGTAGGTTTCAACAGCGGCTTCGGTCATGGTGCCCACGTCCTTTCCGTTTTGGGTGGCGACGGTATGGAGCCTAAGACGCGGGGCTTTCCCAGGGGCGCAGGGCGCTCTGGGCGGTCGGTAGTCGTCGGCAAACGGCGGGTCGAGTTTTCAACAGCCCTGCTCAACTGACCAAAAACTTGCCAAAAGCTTGACGGATGCTGTTGAAAAAAGCGTCTCTCGACCGATGTCGAGAGACGCTTGTGCGATGAGCGTTGGCGTGTGGCGACGCGAGCTAGCGTTCGACAATTAGAAGTCGGCGTTGCCCACGGTGCGCGGGTGCGGCAGGACGTCGCGGATGTTGCCCACGCCGGTCAGATACATGACCAAGCGCTCGAAGCCCAGACCGTAGCCGGCGTGCTTGCAGGAACCGTAGCGGCGCAGGTCAAGGTAGTACTTGTACTGCTCGGGATTCATGCCCAGGTCCTTGATGCGGGCCTCGAGCAGATCCAGGCGCTCCTCGCGCTGGGAGCCGCCGATAATCTCGCCGATACCCGGCACCAGGCAGTCGGCGGCGGCGACGGTCTTGCCGTCCTCGTTCATGCGCATGTAGAACGCCTTGATCTCGGCCGGGTAGTCGGTTACGAAGGTCGGGCGCTTAAAGTGCTCCTCGGTCAGGAAACGCTCGTGCTCGGTTTGCAGGTCGATGCCCCAGCTCACGGGATAGCCAAACTTGTGACCGGCGGCGACGGCCTGCTCCAGGATTTCGACGGCCTCGGTATAGGTGACGCGGGCAAAGTCGGAGTTTGCCACGTGGTCCAGACGCTCGAGCAGACCCTTGTCCACAAACTTGTTGAGCATATTGAGCTCGTCGGGGCAGGTGGCCATAACGTCCTTAAGGACGTACTTGAGCATGGCCTCGGCGTTATCCATGTAGTCGTTAAGGTCGGCAAAGGCCATCTCGGGCTCGATCATCCAAAACTCGGCGGCGTGGCGCGTGGTGTTGGAGTTTTCGGCGCGGAAGGTGGGGCCAAAGGTGTACACGTCGCCAAAGGCCATGGCAAAGTTCTCGGCATTGAGCTGGCCGGACACGGTAAGGCTCGCGTGCTTGCCAAAGAAGTCCTGGCTCCAGTCGACCTCGCCGGACTCGGTGAGGGGCGGATTTTTGGGGTCGAGCGTGGTCACGCGGAACATCTCGCCGGCGCCCTCGCAGTCACTCGTGGTGATGATGGGGGTGTTGACGTAGACAAAGCCCTGCTCCTGGAAGAAGCGGTGGATGGCGGCAGCCGCGACAGAACGGATGCGGAACACGGCGCGGAACAGGTTGGTGCGCGGGCGCAGGTGCTGCTGGGTGCGCAGGAACTCGACGGTTGCGCGCTTCTTCTGCAGCGGGTAATCCGGGGCGCTGACGCCCTCGACCTCAATGGAGGTGGCAGAAAGCTCGAAAGGCTGGGGCGCATCGGGGGTCAGCTTGACGGTGCCGGTGCAAATGAGTGCGGCCGAGACGTTTTGATGGGCGATCTCGTCGTAGTTGTCGAGTGCCTCGCGGTTCATGACGACCTGCAGGTCGCGGAAGCAGCTGCCGTCGTTGAGCGTAACAAAGCCAAAGTTCTTCATGTCGCGGATGGACTTGACCCAGCCGGCGACGGTGACGGTCTGGCCGCCAAGCGACTCGGCATCGGCGTAAAGCTGCGCGATTTTGGTGCGGTTCACGTATCCTCCCATAACGGTTGAATGATAGTTATCCATACAGTTCGATATTTTAGCAGCTCGGCTCATTTGGGCTATACGGATAAGGCATTGGCGGGATGGTTTTTCAAACGAAAAGCGCCTGCGGCCAAATGGTCGCGGGCGCTTGACGAGGTGCCTTTTGGCTGTGTGGCGCGGGGCCTGGCTACTTGGTCTTGGCTACCAGCAGCGGGTCGCCCAGCTTGACGAGCGGGTTGCCGCCGATAAGCGTACCGGACTCGCCGACATGGTCGATGCTCTTAAGGCGATCGAGCTCGGAGACGATGACGGTCACGATGTCCTCGTGACCGGCGGCCTTGATGGCCTCGCGGTCGAAGCTGATGAGCGGCTGGCCTGCCTTGACCTCATCGCCCATCTCGACAAAGCGGGCAAAACCCTTGCCGTTCATTTCCACGGTGCCCAGACCAACATGGATGAACACGCGAAGGCCGTCCTCGGTGATCATGCCGATGGAGTGGTTGGTGACGGTGGTGGCGCCGATGCGGCCGTTGGCGGGCGCATAGATGGTGCCGGTAATGGGCTCGATGCCGTAGCCCTGACCGAGCATACCCGAGGCGATGGTCTCGTCGGGAACCTCATCCAGGTTGACGAGCACGCCGTTGACGGGGGCGTAGATGACGCCTTCGCGGGTGGCGAAGCTTGCCGCGGGCGGAACGGATGCCTCGCCCGCCGAGGTGAAGGTGGACTTAAGCGAATCGAGCAGACCCATAGTTGCCTCCAACTTAAATAGGCGCATATCGCGCGCTTGGTTTGCCGGAAACGTTTCATATGTGTTTCGCGGCTTGGTCAACGCCCTTATTTTACGCTGCTCAACGATACCTCTGAACTGGGATTATGTGATATATCAGTTGAAGGGAAACTTATTGCTGGAGTATTTCTTCGCCACGGGCTCAAGTGGGGTACGCTTAGACGCGAAAAACAAGGGCGCATAATTTGCGCGAAGGGAGCACATATGATTGTCGAGAGCCATGCGCTGTGGGGCGAGGAGCCGACCGAGGAGTATCCGGCGACGTTTACGTATTTGGGTGCCGAGCCGCTGCCCGATAAGCCGAATGGCCGCCGCCCTGCTGTGATTATCTGCGGCGGAGGTGCGTTTACACATATCGCTCCGCACGAGCAGGATCCCGTGGCGTTTGCGTTTTTGGATCACGGTTACCAGGCCTTTGTGCTCAACTATGTGACGAGCGCCACGGGCGACGTGAGTTTTCCGCACCCGCAGGCGGACCTTGCCAAGATGGTTGCTACCGTGCGCGCCAACGCCGACGAGTGGCATGTCGATCTCAAGCGCGTGTGCGTCGTGGGCTTCTCGGCGGGCGGCATGATTTGCGCTTCGCTGGCAACGCAGTGGAAGACTGGTCCCTTCGCTGCACTTGCCGGGGCTCGTCCGGAGGATATTCGTCCCGACGCCGTGGTGCTGGGCTATCCGTTGCTCGACCTTGCCTATGTGCGTGATATGCAGACGCGCGACCCGCGCATCGACCTGCGCGTGCCCAAGACGGGTGGCAAGACGGGGCGCGATTTGCTCAACGACTATCTGTCGATGGTGACGGGCGGCGAGGCGACCGATGAGCACCTGGCCGACATTTGCCCTACCACGCACGTTTCGCGCCAGATGCCCCCGACCTTTGTGTGGGGCGTGTCCGACGACAAGACGGCGCCGATCGCGCAGGTCTATCCGTTTGCGCAGCGCATGGCCGAGGAGGGCGTTGCATGCGAGATGCACGTCTTTGACCAGGGTGGCCACGGCCTTTCGCTCGGCAACGCCAACACTGCGGTCGACAATGAGGACAAGCAAGTGGCGGTCCGTCCCTGGATTCGCCTAGCCTTCCGCTTCCTGGAGCGCCACGGGTTTTAGTTACGGCGTTTTGCCAAACGCCGTAACCGCATGACGCTGCAAGCCCGCCAGAGCGGCAATCTGCCTTTCAACTTCGGCGGCATGACCAGAAGGTCAATGCCGCCTCGTTTCAAGGCACCTTGCTCGCTTTGGCGGGTTTTCGCTTTCGGTGCCAAAACATCGACATTGCCCTGGCCGCCAAGGGTTGGGCCGGCACCGATTGTTATATTTCTACCAAACGGTGAACTGGGCGTTCTCCGTGTTCCAATGGACATCGCGAACGTAGTCTCGCACGCCCGCTGCATCTCGCGCTTCGAAGAGCTCAAGAATGTGGGCATGTTCGGTATTGGCTATACCCAGCAGTTTGCACGCCGTCTCCTGATCGACGGTCTCGTAATCGCGTTTGATAAAGCAACGCTCGAGTTGCGAAATCATGTCGCGCAGACGGTCGTTGCCGCAGCGGTTGAAGTACGTAAGGTGAAAGTCCCGCTGAATGTCGTCGTACTTTCGGATAAGACCGCCTTGGATCGCGAGGTCCATGGATCCAACCAAGAACTTTAGCTGCATGATGTCCTCTTCGGTCAGGAGGGGGCAGGCAAGGTATGCCGCCTGCCCGTCGAGCGGCCCCATAATCTCAAAGACTTCGACGGCGTTTTGCTGATCGAATCCACGGACGCGGAACCCGCGGCGGGGGAGGTTGTCCAGATAGCCGTCGCTTGCCAGCTGGATGAGCGCCTCGCGAACCGGCGTGCGCGATACGCCCATGGCATCGCAGATCGCTTGCTCGCTCACACGGTCGCCGGCCGAAAGCTCGCCGGCGTCTATGCGACTCGAAATATAGTCGTATACATGATCCTTCAAGGGTCTTCTGAGTGTTTCCATGAGCTTATATACCTTAACTGTATATTTTCAAATTTAAATACGTTTGGTTTGAATAGGCTAATTGGATTATAGAACGACCAGCTAAATCGCGCCACCTGACCCTAGGAAGCAAAAATACGTTCACCGAGAAATATCTACCGTTCAGGATTGTATACAATATACAAAACAGTAAAGACACCATAAGATAAAGCCATCGAAAGGAAGGCGGGCGCAAGGAAGTCCGCTCTTCGCTAAGAGATCCAAGGAGGATCATCATGACCAAGTTCAGTCACGTCATCATCCGTCGTCCCGGCAAGTCCCTGAGCAATGGCATCACGAGCGCCCCCGAGCTTGGTCAGCCCATCTACGAGCGCGCTATCGAGGAGCACTACGATTACGAGCACGCGCTCGAGCAGTGCGGCGTTGACGTGTCAGTGCTGCCGGCGTTGGAGCAGTATCCCGATAGCTGCTTCGTCGAGGATCCGGCCGTTATTACTCGCTGCGGCGCCATCATTACCAACCCCGGTGCCGACAGCCGCAACGGCGAGAAGGACGAGATCGAGCCGGTCGTCCGTCGCTTCTTTGACGACGAGCATGTGAAGCACATTGTTTCTCCCGGCACGCTCGACGGTGGCGACGTCATGATGGTCGGCGACCATTTCTACGTCGGTCGCTCTGCCCGCACCAACGAAGAGGGCATCCGCCAGTTCTGCGAGATTCTCGAGGGCTGGGGCCTCGAGGGTTCCGAGGTTCCGCTGGAGGAGGTCCTGCACCTCAAGACGGGCGTCAACTACATCGAGGACAACAACATGCTCGTCTCCGGTGAGTTCATCGATAAGTCCGATTTTGCCCAGTACAACAAGATCGTCGTGCCCGAGGATGAGGCCTATGGCGCCAACTGCATATGGGTCAACGGTACGGTTATCGTTGCCGAGGGCTATCCGACCGTGCTCAAGGCCGTGCAGGATCTGGGCTACAAGACGCTCGTTGTCGACACCTCCGAGTATCGCAAGGTCGACGGTGGCCTCTCTTGCCTGTCGCTGCGCTTCTAACGCGATGGCTGTAACAGTCTGATGATCGCTTGACCGATGGCCCGGCACCCGATTCGGGACGTCCGGGCCATCTTTCGTTCGATCACATGATGAAGGGGGTACACATACAATGGCCTCTAAAGCTCAAAACGACGAGATTATCGACCCTAATGGCCTCGATCTCTTTCGTCTGACCATGATGGTCATTACCGCCAGTATTTGTGGCGGCATCTTTTCGCTTGCCGGCGATATGGCAGCAGGCGGGGCAAATACCGGTGCGGTTATCGTCTCGTGGGGAATTTGCTTCATTGGCGTCTTTGCGCTGATGATGGTGTTCAACGGTTTGTCTCAGGCCCGTCCCGACCTGACCGGCGGCATCTATGCATACGCTGCGGCTGGTTTTGGCGACTACATTGGATTCAACTCCGCCTGGGGCTACTGGATCAGCGCATGTCTTTCCAACGTGAGCTTCGCGCTCTTGCTGTTTAGCGCGCTGGGCTATTTCTTCCCTGCGTTTGGCGCGGGTAACAACCTGCTTTCCATCGTCTGCGCCAGCGTGTTTTTGTGGTTCCTTACCGCCCTTGTGCTTCGTGGCGTTAAGGAGGCTGCGGGCATTAACACGATCGTCACGTTGGCGAAGCTGGTGCCGCTGGGGCTCTTTGTGCTGAGCATCGTGCTCCTGGGTAAGTTCAACGTCGATATCTTTATGGACAACTTCTGGGGAGAGCCGGCTGGTCCTGGCTTTGGCGAGCAGGTTGTCTCGACCATGATCGCCCTTGTCTGGGTCTTCACGGGCATCGAGGGCGCTGTCGTTATCTCGGGCCGTGCTAAGTTCGTGCGTGACGTCGGCCGCTCGACGGCGCTTGGATTTGCGGCTGTATTCACGCTGTATCTGATTATCTCGCTGCTGTCGCTCGGCATTATGCCGCGCGCGGAGATGGCGCAGCTCGCAACGCCCTCCATGGCGGGAATTCTTGAGCGCGCAATCGGTCCGGTTGGCGCTGCCATCGTAAACCTTGGCGTTATCCTCTCGCTGGTCGGCGCAATGCTGGGTTACGTCATCATTGCATCCGAGACGCCGTTTGAGGCGGCGCGCCAGGGTTCCTTCCCGCTGGCGTTTGCCAAGACGAATAAGCATGATGCCCCGGTGGTGACGATTCTCGTGAGCTCCGGAATCACGCAGCTCTTCTTGATCGTGTCGTATGTGGCGGCGAGCACCTACCAGTTCTTCTATAGCTGCGCGGTCAATACGATCCTAGTTCCATACGTGTGCTCGGCTGCCTATTACATGGTGATTGGTTGGAAGAAGGAGCATCTGGACGGACCGCATGCGCCAAGCGTCGGCAAGGCGCGCTTCTTCGGTACGCTCGGCTTCATCTACACATTGTTCCTTGTGTGGTCGACGGGGCTCCAGGGCGTCATGATCACGACGATCCTATTTGCCCCGGCCATTCCCGTCTACATTGTGGGCGAGCGCGGGCGCGGCAAGCAGGTGCTTCCGCATCTGCACGACAAGCTGATCGCAGCGGTGGTCATTGTCGTGGCGGTCATCTCGCTGTATCTGCACTTTGCCGGCATTGCGCCGATTGTCTAAGACTATGGCGAGCTTCGTTGCTTGGTAAGCCGGCGGGCATCGCGTGTCGGTGCTGCTTGGCACTCCATAACTGATGTGGGTCTCTATAACGTGCCTTTGGGAGCGCCCACCAAGCCCGCGCAGGTGACATTTGTTGCCAGCGCGGGCTTTTGCAGTTGCGGTGAAATAGTTCCTGTTTTTGCTGGTTAAAGCATCAAACAGGAACTATTCCACCGCAACTTGTTTTGATTCGCTGGGGGACGGAGGAAGCGACGATCCGGAATCCACCTGCACGGTCGTCGCTCCGCATCCCGTCCGTTGGCGCAAATGGTGTCAAATGTAATCTGTCCCCCTTGCACGCTTGTTCCCCTTGCAGCAATCTGTTGATTGAACGTCATTGCGTGCTCGCGGTTTCTGGGCAAGCCGTCTCGCAGCAAAGTAGACTAGATTGCCATTTCAAAAAGCCTGCTCAGAGGAGGAGCCATGCTTGAGGGTACGTATGTGGTTTCGGCCCGGACGCCGGTGGGGAGTAAACGCGGCGAGGTGGCGTTTTCACATGGGGTGAACGGCGCGCTCAGGGCAGTACTAAACGTCAGGGGTCTCAATATCGCTCTCTCGAGTGCCCGCGCTGAGGGCGATTTCTTTGAGCTCTCGGGTACTATCTCCCACGTCTTGATGGGCAAGGCGCCCTTTACATGCACGGGGTCGGTCGAGGGTGATCGACTCACCGCTACCGCGCGGTCGGGTTCCGTTTCGATCTCACTGAGCGGTATGCGCAAAGAGCTTTCGGGGCGCACCGCATAAAGTTTGCGCAGGTAAACATCGGTATTTGACTTTATAAAATAGTTCAGAGCGCTATCATTTGTCGTTACGAGTTGGTTAGCCCCGGTAAACGGTTAACCGCGTCTAACGAAAGGATGAGCGTGTGAAGCTCGATACACTCGAGATTGGAAAGGACGCCGTTGTCGCATCGGTGACATCCGACGATCAGGCGCTCCGACAGCATATTTTGGACATGGGCCTCACACCGGGTACCGAAGTCACCATGATGAAGTACGCCCCCATGGGCGACCCGCTCGAGATTCGCCTGCGTGGCTACGAGTTGACGCTGCGCAAGGACGATGCCGCTCGCATCGAGCTCGTGGGCGTTCACGACACCGATATGGGTCCGCGCGCCAACGCTGCAATCGGCACGACGGAGCATCCGGCACTCGGCGAGGGGACGTACTCGCCCCGCGCCGCGAAGACGGCCGTGCCCGAGGGCGCACCGCTGCATTTTGCCCTCGCCGGCAACCAGAACTGCGGCAAGACCACGCTGTTCAACCAGCTGACGGGCTCCAACCAGCACGTCGGTAACTTTCCCGGCGTGACGGTCGACCGCAAGGACGGCACCATCCGTAACCATCCCGAGGCAAGCGTTACCGACCTGCCCGGCATCTATTCGCTGTCTCCGTACACGGGCGAAGAGATCGTCAGTCGCCAATTTATCCTGGACGAAAACCCCGATGCCATCATCGACATTATCGACGCCACCAACATCGAACGTAACCTGTACCTGACACTGCAGCTCATGGAGCTCGACCGCCCCATGGTCATCGCGCTCAACATGATGGACGAGGTGACCGCCAACGGTGGCGCCGTAGACGTCAACCTGCTCGAGAGCCTGTTGGGCGTGCCTGTTGTCCCCATTAGCGCTGCCCGCAACGAGGGTATCGGCGAGCTGGTGGATCATGCCTTGCACGTGGCACGGTTCCGCGAGCGCCCCGGCCGCCTGGACTTCTGCGCGCCCGATGGTCCAGACGGCGGCGCGCTGCATCGCTGCATTCACGGCATCGCCAACCTTATCGAGGACCATGCCGCGACGGCGCATATCCCGGTGCGTTTTGCGGCGACCAAGCTGGTTGAGGGCGACGAGCTGGTGACCGAGGCGCTTCATCTGGACCGTAACGAACTTGACGCCATCGAGCACATCATTGCCCAGATGGAGGGTGAGGCCGGTACCGACCGTCTATCTGCACTGGCTGACATGCGCTTCGGCTTTATCGGCGACGTGTGTGGGCGCTGCGTCGTCAAGCCGCACGAGAGCCGCGAGCACGTGCGTTCCGTCAAGATCGACCGCATCCTGACGGGTCGCTACACGGCCATTCCAGCGTTCCTGGTGATCATGGGTCTCGTCTTTTGGCTGACGTTTGGCGTGATCGGCGCGGCGCTGCAGGGACTTATGGAGGACGGCATCGCTGCCATCATCGCCTCGGCCGATGCGGGCCTCAAGGCGTTCGGCACCAACGACGTGGTGCGCTCGCTGGCTGTCGACGGCGTGCTTACGGGCGTGGGCAGCGTGCTGACCTTCCTGCCGATTATCGTCGTGCTCTTTTTGTTCCTCTCCATTCTGGAAGACTCCGGCTACATGGCGCGCGTGGCCTTTGTCATGGATAAAGTGCTGCGTCGCTTTGGCCTGTCGGGCCGCAGCTTCGTGCCTATGCTCGTCGGTTTTGGCTGCACCGTGCCGGCTATCATGTCGACCCGTACGCTCCCATCCGAGCACGACCGCAAGATGACGGTCATGCTCACGCCGTTCATGAGCTGTTCGGCCAAGTTGCCGGTCTACGGTCTGCTGTGCGGGGCATTCTTCCCGCAGGCGACAGTTCCCGCCATGGTCTCGCTCTATCTGATTGGTATCGTGGTCGGCTGCATTGCCGCCCTGGTGCTCAACCGCACGGCATTTAAGGGCGACCCGGTGCCGTTTATCATGGAGCTTCCCAATTACCGCCTGCCGAGCGTCAAGACGACGGTGATGCTGGCATGGGATAAGGCCAAGGACTTTATTACCAAGGCCTTTACCATTATCTTTGCCGCCACCGTGGTCATCTGGTTCCTCCAGACGTTCGATATCCGCTTTAATGTGGTCGCCGATCAGTCGCAGAGTCTGCTTGCCGGTCTGGGTAGCATCATCGCGCCGGTGTTGGCCCCACTCGGTTTTGGCGACTGGCGTGCGTCGACGGCGCTCGTCACCGGACTCATTGCCAAGGAGAGCGTCATCTCGACGCTCACGGTGCTTTTGGGCGCAACGTCGCCCGCGGCGCTGTCGACCATGTTTTCGCCGTTTACCGCCTACGTGTTCCTGGTCTTTACGCTGCTGTACCCGCCCTGCGTAGCGGCAATCGGCGCCGTCAAGAGCGAGTTGGGCGCGCGCTATGCCGTGGCCGTGTTCGCGTTTCAGGTGACGGTCGCCTGGATCGTGGCGTTTGTCGTGCATTCGGCGGGCATATTGCTGGGGCTGGCTTAGTTATTTATTGATGGCGCAACCTCTGTGTATTGAGTTGATTACGGCCCCGCATCTGTTGCTGACGGATGCGGGACCGTTGCTATATAATCGCCTCCGCTCAAAATGATTGGAGACGTTATATATGAGTCAGGCAAGACAAGATGGCATCTCACTCAGGCAGTGGCTCCCGCTTATCGGGCTCGCCTGCTGCGCATTCGTGTTCAACACGTCGGAGTTCATGCCCATCGGCCTTCTGACCGATATCGCCGCGTCGTTCTCGCTCACCGAGGCCCAGGCAGGCATCATGATTTCGGTCTACGCCTGGGGCGTCATGTTGCTGTCGTTGCCGCTTATGGTGTTTGCCTCGCGCTTCGAGTTCAAGCGTATGCTGCTCGGCGTGCTTGCCGTGTTCTCGCTGGGTCAGTTCCTGTCCGCCGTGGCGCCTACCTATCCTATTTTGGTTTGCGCGCGTCTGGTGGTCGCCTGCGCGCATGCCGTGTTCTGGTCGGTCGCCTCAATCATGGCCTCGCGCCTGGTTGACAGTCGCCACGGGGCGCTCGCCATTAGCATGATCGCCACGGGCTCGTCCATCGCGCAGATCTTTGGCCTGCCGATCGGCCGCGCCATCGGGCTGGCCGTGGGCTGGCGTATGACGTTTGCCGTGGTCGGAGCTTTTTCTGCCGTCGCGGTCGTCTACCAGGCCGCGGTGTTCCCGGCCATGCCGGTGGGCGAGCGCTTTACCGTTAAGCAGCTGCCCGAGCTGCTCAAGAATCCGTTCCTCATCGCGCTTTATGCGGTCACGGTCTTTATGGCGACCGGCTACTACGCGGGTTACAGCTATATCGAGCCCTTCCTGGCGCAGGTCGCCCATGTCGACGCAAGCGCCATCACCATGACGCTGACGGCGTTTGGCTGCTCCGGTCTGCTCGGAAGCTGGCTGTTCGGCCGACTGTTCGATGGCCATCGCTTTCCGTTCTTGGCTATCACACTCTCCGGCGTGCCTGTGGCTCTGCTGCTCATGGGTCCGGTTGCACCGTCGCTCGTCGCCGTTCTCGCTGTTTGCGCGCTATGGGGCTGCTGCTCCACGGCCTTTAACGTGGCGTTTCAGGCCGAGCTCATCAAGTACACGCCGGCGGATTCGTCGGCCGTCGCCATGTCGATCTTCTCGGGCCTGTTTAACCTCGGCATCGGCACGGGCACCGCGATCGGCGGCGCCGTGGTTTCGGGTCCCGGTATCTCCTGGATTGGCTTCGCGGGCGGGGCGATTACCGTCGTGGGCGTCATCCTCGCCATCACCGTACTGTTCCCGGCCATACGCCGCGCCAAGCCCGTCGCCTAATCACGTTCCCTCATCAGTTGCGGTGAAATACGGACTGTTTGCCCGGTTTATTGGCCCCAACAGTTCCTATTCCACCGCAGCTTATTTTGGGGGAGAGGATACAAGCCGGCATACAATGGATGTCGTTGTGTTGAGCTTACCGGGAGGTTGCTATGTGGGCATACGAGACGACGTTCTACCAGATCTATCCGCTGGGCTTTTGTGGAGCTCCGCGCGAAAACGCCGCGCCCGTTGCCGAAGATGAGCTCGCCCAGGCTGCCAACGCTGCGCCCAACCCCGATGCGCCCATCATGAAGATCGCCCAATGGGCCGACTACCTGCAAGAGCTCGGCATCGGTGCTGTGCTCATTAACCCGCCGCTCGAATCCGACAGCCATGGCTACGACACGCGCAGCCTGCGCCATATCGACCGTCGCCTGGGTGGGGATGCCGATTTTGCCGCCGTGTGCGAGACGCTGCGCGCCCATGGCATCCGCGTGGTGCTCGATGCGGTCTTCAACCATGTGGGCCGTGGCTTTTGGGCCTTCCGCGATGTGCAGGAGCGCAAGTGGGACTCGCCCTACAAGGATTGGTTCCACATTAGCTTTGACGGCGACTCCTGCTATGGCGATGGCTTTTGGTACGAGGGCTGGGAAGGCCATTTTGAGCTCGTGAAGCTCAACCTGCAAAACCCCGCCGTGGTCGATTACCTGCTCGAGTCCGTGCGCCGTTGGGCCGACGTCTTTGGCGTCGACGGCCTGCGCCTGGACGTTGCCTATATGCTCGACCGCGACTTTATGCGCCGCCTGCACGCCTTTGCCCGTGAGCTCAAGCCCGACTTTGTGCTGATCGGCGAGACGCTCCACGGCGACTACAACCAGATCGTCAACGACGAGATGCTCGACTCCTGCACCAACTACGAGTGCTACAAGGGCCTGTACTCCAGCTTTAACTCGGTCAATATGTTCGAGATCGCGCACTCGCTGCACCGCCAGTTTGGCGGTGACCCGTGGTGCATTTATCGCGGCAAGCATCTGCTGTCGTTTGTCGACAACCACGATGTGCCGCGCCTGGCGAGCATCCTTACCGACAAGTCCTGTCTGCGCCCCGCTTATGGCATGCTCTTTGGCATGCCGGGCATTCCGTGCGTCTACTATGGCAGCGAGTGGGGGATTCCTGGCGAAAAGGGCGGCCCCGATGGTGACTGGGCGCTGCGACCTGCGCTCGATGAGCCTGCGCCCAACGAGCTGACGGCCTTCATCAAGCAGCTCGCGCACCTGCGCTCGGCAGACGACGCGGCGGCCCGTGCCCTCAACTATGGTGCCTATCGCAACGTGGTGATTCAGAACAAGCAGCTGCTGTTCGTGCGCGCCTGCGACGACGCGACGGTGCTCGTGGCGGTCAATGCCGTGGGCGAGCCTTACACCTTTGGCACCGGCGAGCTCAATGGGTCCTTTGTCGACCTGCTGGCCGACGGCGTGCCCACGGTCGAGCTGGCGGGCTCCCTTGAGCTTGCGCCCTACGAGGTGCGCTATCTGCTGAGGGCCTAGCCCATGCCTGTGTCTGACGAGGGCTATCAGCATATTGAGCATGGGTTTGAGCCCGTGTTCGACCGGCACTCGCGCGTTTTGGTGCTGGGGTCGTTTCCCTCGGTGCTCTCGCGTGCCAATGCCTTCTACTATGGCAATCCGCAGAACCGCTTTTGGCGTGTGATGGCCGCGTGCCTTGGTGCGCCCGTGCCGCCCAACGAGGGAGACTCTTTGGCGAGCGGCGAGCCCGCGACGCTCGCCGCCTCGATTGCTGCCAAGCGGGCTATGCTGCTCAACGGCGGTGTGGCCCTGTGGGACGTGATCGAGAGCTGCGACATTAAGGGCTCGAGTGACGCTAGCATCAAAAACGTTGTGCCGGCACATATTGAACGCATTGTGGATGCCACGCCGATCGAGATCGTTGTTTGCAACGGCGGCACGGCCGGACGGCTCTACAAACGCTATCTACAAGAGCGGACGGGGCTACCCGCCATCGTGCTGCCGTCGACGAGTCCTGCCAACGCGGCGTGGCGTTTGGAGCGGCTTGTCGAGCGTTGGAGTGAAGCCGTTGACTGGGCAGCTCATTAATTTAGATTATTGATTGAGTGCGGGCGCCGAGGTGTTTCAGAACGCCTCGCCAGATCGGCACGGGCACGGCTGGCTCGGCGCAAGCCATGCCGTCGGCGTCGACGTCCTCGGCATTACCACCACCAAGTCGCTGCGCATGCTCAACCGAACAGCCCATACGAACGGCGCCTACGAGCTTGTCCATCGCTTCCGAAAACGGTCGCCGCAAGAGTCCCATGCGCGGTGAGTGACGAAGCGCCGCGAAGCCGCTGCCGGTACAGGCGACAACGCCGCCGCACCATGACAGCCCACGAAGGTCGCACGCCGCTCGCAGACGCACGACGAGCCCGTGTGCTCGCTCCAGGCCGCCGATGTCGGCCTGGACAACAACGTAGGCACGCGTCCCTGCGCCGCCAAAGCGGTCGAGCACCTGCTCAATGGGCGCCATCGCTTCATCATTGGGTGCATCTTCAACGGCGAACACAATGCCATCGGCGGTACCGGCAACGCTGCCGGCATCATCCGCCTCCAAATCGACCGGGTGGGGGAGCACAGTGCCGGAAATCTGTGCATAGGCGGCGATGGCATCCTGCAGGTCCCAGAGCAAAAACTCAAGATCGGCGCTCTTGGGAATACTGATATACGCAATGGTTTGCAGCGTTTTTGGTACATCGCCGCGTGCGGTCGTCTCCATGCCGCCTCCTTTCCGGTTGGTTTCCGTTTAGGTTACACCGTCCGGCGGCGTCCCGCCGCGCTATCCTAGTGCAACCCTTACGAAAGGAACGTCATGCGTCTGCCCATGAACACCTCGCTTGCCACGCTTAAGCCCTCCGGTATCCGCCGGATCAACGCGCTCGCCGCCCAGCATCCGGGGTGCATCGCGCTCGCGCTCGGTGAGCCCGATTTTCCCACGCCCGATGTGATTAGCGCCGAGGTGACTGCTTCGTTGGACCGCGGCGACACGCACTATCCGCCCAACAACGGTCGCCCCGCCCTGCGTGAGGCGTTATCTGCCTACATGGGGGACGCGGGCCTTATGTTTTCGGCCGACGAGGTCATCCTGACCGACGGCGCGACCGAGGCCCTGTCGGCAACATTCATGGCTATGCTCAACCCCGGCGACGAGGTCATTATTCCCACGCCGGCCTTTGGCCTGTACGAGAGCATCGTCGTGGCCAATCACGCCAAAGCGGTCTTTTTGGATACGGAGCCTGCGCAATTTCAGATTGACGAGGATGCGCTTCGCGCCTGTGTGACCCCGGCGACCAAGGCCATCGTTATCTGCTCGCCCAACAATCCCACGGGCTGCATTCTCAACGCGGCATCGCTCGACGCCGTGGCGCGCGTAGCGGAGCAGTCGGGCATCTACGTGGTCTGCGACGACGTGTACAACCGTTTGGTCTATGTGGATGGTTACGAGCGTTTTGCCCAGCGACACCCGGAGCTGCGCGAGCAGACGGTGATCATCGAGAGCTTCTCCAAGCCCTGGGCCATGACCGGCTGGCGCCTGGGCTGGCTCGCAGCAGCGGCACCCGTCATCGCCGAGATCGCAAAAGCTCACCAATACCTAGTATCGAGCGCCGTCTCCTTCGAGATGGACGCCGCAGCTCGAGCCCTGACCGTCGACCCAACCCCCATGCTCAAAGTCTACCGAGCCCGCCGCGAACGCGTACTCGCAGCCTTATACGCCATGGGCCTCGACGTAGTAGAGCCCGCAGGAGCCTTCTATACCTTCCCGAGCATCAAACAATTCGGCCTGACAAGCGAAGACTTCTGCATCAAAGCCATCAAAGAGGCCAACGTAGCCCTAGTCCCGGGCGACTGCTTCGGCACCGAAGGCCACGTCCGCCTCAGCTATTGCGTTTCCGATAAAGACCTGGACGAAGGCCTCCGCCGCCTGTCCACCTTCCTTTCAACCCTGTAGCCCAACGGGACCCAACCCATCAGCCCACCGACCTAAGGGTTATGCGTGGGGCGCGCCGGCCAACGGGCACGAGGATTCGCAACAAAGGCAACGTAGCTCCGGTCGGGAGGGGCAGGGCGAGTTTTCCGTAGATTCCGCACGAGCCGAAGGCCACTTAATGTGGCCTTCGTGCGAGCCCAGGACTTGACCGAGCGGAAAACTCGCCCTGCCCCTCCCGACCGGAGCGTATGCAGGGTTTGTGTGCGAATCCTCGTGCCCGTTGACCGACGCCGGGGTCCCCGCCATAATACTTTCGGTTCACGCACGAATCCGCTGCCAGAGACAGCCGGTGCAAACGGGCATCGCCCGCGAGCTTAATGGGACTTCCCGCCAGCCGAGGTGGTCGAGTAGATATGTCTTCTCGCCCCCGTCGCTCATGCAGCGCGGGGGCTTTCTTTTTGGACATGCCCCCGTCACGTCCTTGTGGCGGACCGTGCCCGGAAAGAATTCGAGGAGGTGTAATTCATGCCCCAGCAGTACAAAATCGACAAGGTTGCAGAGATCGAGTCCCGTATCGCCGAGAACGCCGGTCTGTTCGTCGTCAACTACAACGGTCTGACGGTTAAGCAGGCTCAGGAGCTGCGTCATCAGCTTCGCGAGTGCGGCGCCGAGATGAAGGTCTACAAGAACAACCTGGTCAAGATCGCTCTCAAGAACCAGGAGCAGCCCGAGATCGACGAGATCCTCGCCGGCCCCGTCGCTTATGTGTTCTACGAGACCGAGCCGGTTGAGGCCGCTAAGGCCCTTAAGGACTTCTCCGCTAAGTCCAAGGGCGTCCTTGAGATCAAGGGCGGTATCTCCGACGGCAAGGCCGTTTCCGCCGATGATGTTAAGGCTATCGCCGAGCTGCCCACCAAGGATCAGCTTCTCGGCCAGATCGCCGGTCTCATCTCCGGTTTCGCTCGCGACATCGCTGTCTGCGTCAACGGCGTTTCCTCTGGTCTCGCTCGTTCGATCCAGCAGGTCTCCGAGCAGAAGGCAGCCTAGTTGCTGTTTTCACCCGCGGCGGCAACGCCGCACCCCTGGCGCATTCGCGCCGTGTTTTAACTGATCTCCGTGCATCCGCACGGAAACCGAAAGGACTTAGAAATGGCTAAGCTTACCACCGATGAGATCATCGATGCTCTTAAGGAAATGACCCTTCTCGAGGCTTCCGAGCTCGTTAAGGCTATCGAGGACACCTTCGGCGTTTCCGCCGCTGCTCCTGCTGCTGTTGTCGCCGCTCCCGCTGCTGGCGCTGCTGAGGCCGAGGAGAAGACCGAGTTTGACGTCGTGCTCGAGGGCTTCGGCGACAACAAGATCCAGGTCATCAAGGCCGTCCGTGAGCTCACCAACCTTGGCCTGAAGGAGGCCAAGGAGGTCGTCGAGGGCGCTCCCAAGGCTGTTCTCGAGGGTGCCAAGAAGGAGGACGCCGAGGCTGCCAAGGAGAAGCTCGAGGCTGCTGGCGCTGCTGTCACCCTCAAGTAATCAGGCTTTCTCGCCAGATTCCTTTGCAGACGGGGTTCGCATTGCGAGCCCCGTCTTTTTTGTTTTTCGGTCCCTCGGCATCGGTTGCTCAATCTGCCATGTTCTGTGATTTGCGTCGTATCGGGTGCCCTGCCGTTGGGCAATAAAATTGCACCATTCGAGCAATAATTTGCGTTGACCTGCTGAAGAATTGTCTCTGCCTTGTAGCGACATATAGTTCCAGCGGTAAGATGCTTGGGTATCGCAATTTGGTCTGCGGCTGTGTGCCGCACGCATGGGGCGCTTTTGCGCCTGCGAAAGGATCTTTGAATAACATGAAGGCAATCATCCCCGCCGCCGGTCTTGGCACGCGTTTTCTGCCTGGTACCAAGTGCACGCCCAAAGAGATGCTGCCGGTGCTCGACAAGCCCGTCATTCAGTACGTCGTCGAAGAGGCACTCGACCCCGAGGAGGTCGACGACGCCATCATCGTTACTTCTCCCGGCAAGCCCGAGCTGCTGAACTACTTCCAGCCCGACCGTTCGCTCGAGAACCTGCTGCGCGAGCGCGGCAAGAACGCCTATGCCGATGCCGTCGCCCACGCTGGCGGTATGCCGGTCGACTTCCGTTATCAGTACGAGCCCAAGGGCCTCGGCCATGCTATTCGCTCTGCTGCCGACGCCGTGGCAGGGGAGAACTTCCTGGTTCTTCTGGGCGACTACGTTGTGCCTAACCGCGATATCTGCGACAAGATGCTCGCCGTTTCCAAGGAGCACGGTGGCGCTTCGGTTATCGCCGTCGCTGCTTGCTCGCCCGAGGAAGTCAGCCGCTACGGCGTTATCGCCGGCGAGCGCGTCGGTTCGCTCGAGGGCGCCGAGGACGTTGCCGATGCCGAGCCGGGCGCTGTCTGGCGTATCGGCGGTCTGGTTGAGAAGCCCGCTCCCGAGGCTGCTCCGTCCAACCTGTACATCGTCGGTCGCTACCTGTTGAGCCCGCTGGTCATGGACCTGCTGGCAGATCAGCAGGCCGGCAAGGGCGGCGAGATCCAGCTCACCGACGCCATGGCCCGTTCGCTCGACCGCGAGGCCATGTATGCGGTCGTCATCGACCCGCTGTCGGGCTACGACACCGGCACTCCCTCTGGCTGGATGGCCACTAACGCCCTCATGGCTGCAAACGACCCCCGCTTTGCCGATGCCTTCTGGGACGCCATCGACGAGCGCGGTGGCTTGATGCGCAAGTAATTCTTCGGGCATCGACATTTACGGGTGCGGACTTCGGTCTGCACCCGTTTTTTTATGCTAGCTACGATTGCGGGTCCGGAACCTTCATTCCGCTATTTGGCTGAATACTGGGCCGCAGTTTCCGCCTGATCTGTCACGAACAACTTGGCGCTCGTTCATGACGGTGTCGTTCGCTGGTCTTCCGAGCAAAAGGGCCGTCCCGTGAGGGGCGGCCCGATTTAGCTGCGGGTTTGCTTGTCAGATGCTATTCGAACGGATGGCCGCATTTGGGGCAGAACTTGGCTTCTGGCACGAGCGGGGTGCCGCAGTGGCGGCAGAATTTCGGGGTAGAAGATGCGACCGGCTGCTGGGGCATGACCGCGAGGGGCTCCCCTGATGATTGCCATTGTGTATCAAATGCTGAACCAGCAGAAGACTGTTGAGCGACCTGTCCCTGCTGGGCATACTTCTTGTGGCGGCTGCGTTTATGCTTCTTTGCTTTGGGTGCGGTGCCAGCGATGCTTGTTTGAGCTGCGGCGCGCTTTTTGCGACGGATGCAAACGACTGCGATGCCGCCGATGATCATCAGGACAGCCGCAATCCCACCGCCAACAACGATTGGCATGTTGTCCTGGGCAAAGAAGATGAGTTTCTCGATCGGGCTATAGTTGATATTCGACTTGTAGACGTCGATGTGCATCTTCGTGGGGTCTTCGGTATCGGAATAGTCCACGTAGATTTTTTGGTCGTTATCGACGAACTCGGGGAAGCAATAGCTATCCGATTTAGTTTTACTGTCGACCCTCTGGCCTGTCTGGGTATCGATGAGGCGAATGACGGTTGAACTGTCGTTTGAGATCGAGGCCAGCACGATATTGCCGTCTCTCGAGATGTCGTAATTATCAGTCCAGTCCTCGTCGTCGTTTTTTATTAAATATCGAATTTGCTTCCCGGTGTTTGGGTCAATAACAATAGTGTCGTAGTTTTCGCCGGTAAGGGCTAGAAAATATTTCCCCCAATTCTCTCCCCAATTGTAGATATAAATTTTATTACCGTCGGCTACTTTATCGATGTTGCCATCGTAATCCGCCATGAAATAGATCGTATATGGCGAATCGTCATCGTCGCTGGCAGTCCCTATGAGTAGTTTATCGGACCCGTATGCCCTAGTTACCCCATTGCATTGGGCGTTGCCTGGTATCTCTTTAATTGACGTGGAGCCATCGGGAATGTCGATTATCTTGAGCTTTCGATTCGAGCAGACATACAAACGCTTTCCATCCCTTGAGAGGACGGCATTCACATCGTCTTTTTCGAACTTGTACGTAAATGTTTTCTTATTTGATCGCAGATTGAAAACGCAAAAATCCCCGTATTTGCCATTCGAACAATAGGCAGTCAAGCTGTTTCCGTCTTCATTAAGGTCGATGCTGCCGGCCTCTAATTTCTTTATGGGTATAGAGTAAGCGGCCCGTTGTTGATCTTCGACGGAATAGACGATGACCTTGCCGTCCTCCAGCCAATAAAGATACTTGTTGTTCCAAGTACTCTGAACATCGGATAGACAGGATTTCGGTATGTCGATAGGAGTGACTTCGCCGCTCTTAAGATCAAGCCGTGAATAACCGTAATATACATTATTATCGTTATCGTCAAGATCATAGTCACAGTCGTCGATGATGGCATAATTGCCGTCGTCTGTGAGCCATGCACTCGAATCTTGGCCTTCGACGTCGACAGTTAGCGACTTCTCCAGCTCCGGTGTCGGCAGGCCGTCTGCTAATGCTGCGGGTGGGGTAGCCAGCGGGGCCAGCGCCGCTACGATGCCGATTGTGACTGCGGCAATCCTTCCGCCTTTTCGGATGCTCTTAAACATAGCGATCCTTTCTTTAGGCTATAGGTAACTATCCAGTATCTTCATGCCGGATTCGAAGAATCTGTTGCGCAACATTGCCAAACGGATGTGGTAAAGCGGCGGTCCCTTTGTCGCATCCTGCCGGAAAGCGCGTCCCACCCTTCGGTCGAATTCTGGGATGCGCTTTCCGGCTGAGGCTCCTAGCGGAAACTGCGACCCGGAATATCGGCTCAGAACGGGATGCAGTTTCCCAGACAGGGCTCAATCGGAAACTGCGACCCAGTTTGAGGCCTCAAAACGGGATACAGTTTCCGCCTGATCAACCCTCGCCGCCATTCCGCCATTCAGCGGCGCGCACCAGCAACTCTGTTCACAGAAATTATATGAACAGATGTTCGATGCACACCTATTTACCTGCACCTTTTCCGTCGAAAAACTTTGCTACTCCAAAAACTCAATCGCGTCAAGGCTTTTCTTGCCCAACGGTCGGTACCTGATAAACTATTAGGTTGCGATAACTGGCGAAGCTATGCCTCGCCAACCCACCGAGCATTTCCGTGAAGGAGGAAAAACCTGGTGACCTACGCATACACTGCCACTGAGCGCAAGCGCGTCAGCTTCGGGAAAATCCCGGAGGCCATGGAGCTCCCCAACCTTATCTCTGTTCAAAGGGAATCCTTTGAGCGTTTTAAGGACGAGGGCCTTCGTGAGGCGTTCAAGGAATCCAGCCCCATCCAGAGCCAGAACCATGTTCTCGAGGTTACCTTCGGCGAGCATCAGTTCGGCGACCCCGCGCACACCGTCGAGGAGTGCCGCGAGAAGGATATGACCTATCAGGCTCCGCTTCTGACCGACGTTCGTCTCACCAACAAGGAGACCGGCGAGATCAAGGAGCAGCTCGTCTTCATGGGCGACTTCCCCATGATGACCGATCAGGGCACCTTCATCATCAACGGTACCGAGCGTATCGTCGTCTCGCAGCTCGTCCGCTCCCCGGGCGTGTACTACAGCTCCGAGATGGATTCGGGCAAGCAGATCTACAAGGCCCAGATCATCCCGTCCCGCGGTGCCTGGCTTGAGTTTGAGGTCGACAAGCGCGACCAGCTCATGGTCTCCATCGACCGTAAGCGCAAGCAGAGCGCCACGATGTTCCTGCGCGCCCTTGGCATCGCCGTCACCAACGACGACATCATCGAGCTGCTCGGCAACTCCGATGTGATCAAGCGCACCCTGGAGCGCGACACCGCCCTCACCCGCGAGGACGCCCTCATCGAGATCTACCGTCGCCTGCGCCCGGGCGAGCCTCCCACCGTGGACGCTTCCCGCAGCCTGCTCGAGGGCCTGCTCTTTAACCCGCAGCGCTACGATCTGGCCCGCGTCGGTCGTTACAAGGTCAACAAGAAGCTCAACCTCACCACCGAGGAAGAGGTCACGGTGCTCACCGACGAGGATATCGTCGCAACGCTGCGCTACCTGCTGTCCCTCGCTGCCGGCGAGCAGGGCTTCAAGGTCGACGACATCGACCACTTTGGCAACCGCCGTATCCGCACCGTTGGCGAGCTCGTCGCCAACCAGTTCCGTATCGGCATGAGCCGTATGGAGCGCGTCGTCCGTGAGCGCATGAGCTCCCAGGACATCGACGAGATCACCCCGCAGTCGCTCATCAACATCCGCCCGATCGTGGCCTCCATCAAGGAGTTCTTCGGTTCCTCGCAGCTCTCGCAGTTCATGGACCAGGCGAACCCCCTGACCGGTCTGACCCACAAGCGCCGTCTGTCCGCACTCGGCCCTGGTGGTCTTGCCGGCCACAAGTCCGGCTCCAGCCGCCGCACCAACGTGCCGACGGCCGTCCGCGACGTTCACAACTCGCACTACAGCCGCATGTGCCCGATCGAGACCCCCGAAGGCCCCAACATCGGCCTGATCGGCTCGCTCGCCCTCTACGCCCGCGTCAACGAGTACGGCTTCATCGAGGCCCCGTTCCGTCGCGTCGAGAACGGCGTTGCCACCGACCAGATCGACTGGATGACCGCTGACGAGGAAGAGAAGCACGTCATCGCGCCGGCCAACACGCCGCTCGATCCCAAGACCAACGAGTTCATCACGACCGATGCCGAGGGCAAGCTTGTCCGCCCGCACACCGTGATCGCCCGTACCCGCGACTTCGACGGCTCCTTCGGCGCTCCCGCCGACGTGCCCGTCGAGGACGTCGACTACATGGACGTCTCGCCGCGTCAGATGCTCTCCGTCGCAGCCACGCTGATTCCGTTCCTTGAGCACGACGACGCCAAGCGTACGCTGATGGGCGCTAACATGCAGCGTCAGGCCGTGCCGCTGGTTCACCCCGCCGCTCCCTATGTCGGTACCGGCATGGAGCGTCGCGCCGCTCTGGACTCCGGCGAGGTCACCCTGGCCAAGAATGCCGGCGAGGTCATCTTTGCCGACGCCGCCAAGATTATCGTCAAGCATGCCGGCGGCATGGACGAGTATCACCTGGCCAAGTACCAGCGCTCCAACCAGTCCACCTGCATCAACCACCGTCCGCTCGTGCGCGTCGGTGACACCGTTGAGCAGGGCGAGCCTCTGGCCGACGGTCCTTCGACCGATCACGGCGAGCTCGCACTGGGCCAGAACCTCACCGTGGCCTACATGCCGTGGGAAGGCTTTAACTACGAGGACGGTATCGTCGTGTCCGAGCGCCTGGTGGCCGAGGACCTGCTGACGACCATCAACATCACCCGTCACGAGATCGACGCCCGCGACACCAAGCTCGGCCCCGAGGAGATCACCCGCGAGATCCCGAACCTCTCCGAGGACATGCTTGCCAACCTCGACGAGGACGGCATCATCCGCATCGGCGCCGAGGTCGGCCCTGGCGACATCCTGGTCGGCAAGGTCACGCCTAAGGGCGAGAGCGCTCTGACCGCCGAGGAGCGCCTGCTGCGCGCCATCTTCGGTGCCAAGGCCCACGACGTCCGCGATACCTCCCTTAAGATGCCTCACGGCGCTTACGGCCGCGTCATCGACGTCGTCCGCTTTAGCCGCGAGAACGGCGACGACCTGGCCCCCGGCGTCAACGAGCAGGTGCGCGTCTACGTCGCCCAGCGTCGTAAGATCCAGCAGGGCGATAAGATCGCCGGCCGCCACGGCAACAAGGGTGTTATCTGTAACGTTCTGCCGGTCGAGGACATGCCCTACATGGCTGACGGTACCCCGATCGACGTTATCCTCAACCCGCTGGGCGTTCCCTCGCGTATGAACGTCGGCCAGCTGCTCGAGTGCCACCTTGGCTGGGCTGCTGCCTGCGGTTGGGATACCGAGCAGGCCGACTCCGACAAGTACGTCCCCGGTCCGTTCTTCACCGCCACGCCCGTCTTCGACGGCGCCAAGGAGGACGAGATCGCCGAGGTCATTCGTCGTGCCAACAAGAACATGCTCAACAAGGCCACCGCTGCCTTTGGCGATCACATGCGCCCCGAGTTCGTCACCCAGCTTGACGAGCGCGGCAAGACCCGTCTGTTCGACGGCCGTACCGGCGAGGAGTTCCGCGAGCCCATTACCGTGGGTACGTCCTACATCCTCAAGCTCGGCCACATGGTCGACGACAAGATCCACGCCCGTTCGACCGGCCCTTACAGCCTGGTTACCCAGCAGCCTCTGGGCGGCAAGGCCCAGTTCGGCGGCCAGCGCTTCGGCGAGATGGAAGTTTGGGCACTGTACGCATACGGTGCGTCCAACGTCCTGCAGGAGATTCTGACCGTCAAGTCCGACGATACCGTGGGCCGCGTCAAGACCTACGAGTCCATCGTCAAGGGCGAGAACGTTCCTGTCCCGGGTATCCCCGAGTCCTTCAAGGTTCTCGTCAAGGAGATCCGCTCCCTCGCGCTGGACATCGAGCCCATGCACGATGCCGACGAGGACGCCTCCGCCCCTGTGACCGCCGAGGAGACCTCTGCTCTCGACGACCTGGCTGCGCTCGCCGGCGTTGACACCGACGTCGAGGCCGAGGATGCCGAGACCGCCGAGGCACCCGAGGCTGTCGCCGCCACGACCACTGATAAGGAGTAGTTGACTGTGGCAGATTTCGAAGCTACTGATTTTGACTCGGTAAAGATCTCCCTTGCCTCCGCCGACCAGATCCGTTCCTGGTCGCACGGTGAGGTCAAGAAGCCGGAGACCATCAATTACCGTACCCTCAAGCCCGAGAAGGACGGCCTGTTCTGCGAGAAGATCTTCGGTCCCGCCAAGGACTGGGAGTGCTCCTGCGGCAAGTACAAGGGCATCCGCTTTAAGGGCATCGTCTGCGAGCGCTGCGGCGTCGAGGTCACCTCGGCCAAGGTGCGTCGCGACCGCATGGGTCACATCGAGCTCGCCGCTCCCGTGTCCCACATCTGGTACTTCAAGAGCCCCACGAGCTTCCCGATGAGCCGTATGCTCGACATCAAGTCCAAGGACCTCGAGAAGGTTCTGTACTTCGCCAGCTACATCATCACCGAGGTTGACTACGAGGCTCGCGAGGCCGACGCCGACGACCTGCGCGAGGAGCTCGCCGCCGATCTGGAAGAGATCGATGCCGAGTGCGCCCGCCAGATCGAGTCCCTCAAGGAGCAGGGCGACCCCGAGAACTTTGACGAGTTCTCCGACGAGGAGCCGCTGACCCCCGAGGAGATCGCCTCTGGCATCGTCGACATCGAGGAAGAGTGCAAGGACGAGAAGCAGCTCCGCACGGACGCCTTCAACGCCTTCATGAAGCTCACCGAGCGCGACCTCATCTCCGATGAGCCGCTGTTCCGCGAGATGACCCGTTACTACTCCATGTACTTCAAGGGTGGCATGGGTGCCGAGGCCGTCCGCGACCTGCTCGCTGCCATCGACCTCCCCTCCGAGGCCGAGAAGCTCAAGGCCATCATCGCCGACGAGGATTCCCAGAAGCAGAAGCGCGAGAAGGCCGTCAAGCGCCTTGAGGTCGTTGACGCCTTCCTGAAGGGCGGCAACAGCCCCGCGAACATGATCCTGGACGTCATCCCGGTCATTCCGCCCGATCTGCGCCCGATGGTCCAGCTCGACGGCGGCCGCTTCGCCGCGTCCGACCTCAACGACCTGTATCGTCGCGTGATCAACCGTAACAACCGACTCAAGCGCCTGCTCGACCTGGACGCCCCTGCGATCATCGTGAACAACGAGAAGCGCATGCTCCAGGAGTCCGTGGACGCCCTGTTCGACAACGGCCGTCGTGGTCGCCCGGTCTCTGGCCGTGGCGGTCGCCCGCTCAAGTCGCTCGCTGAGGCCCTCAAGGGCAAGCAGGGCCGTTTCCGTCAGAACCTGCTGGGTAAGCGTGTCGACTACTCCGGCCGTTCGGTTATCGTTACCGACCCCAAGCTGCTGCTGCACCAGTGCGGTCTGCCCAAGACCATGGCGCTGGAGCTCTTCAAGCCCTTCGTCATGAAGCGCCTGGTCGAGCTTGGCAAGGTCGAGAACATCAAGGGTGCCAAGCGCGCTATCGACCGCGGTGCCACCTTTGTGTGGGATATCCTCGAAGAGGTCATCGACGGTCGCGTCGTGCTGCTCAACCGCGCACCGACCCTGCACCGTCTGTCCATCCAGGCCTTTGAGCCGGTTCTGGTCGAGGGCAAGGCTATCCACCTGCACCCGCTGGTCTGCTCGCCCTTCAACGCCGACTTCGACGGCGACCAGATGTCTGTCCACGTGCCGCTGTCCAGCCAGGCTCAGGCCGAGGCTCGCGTGCTTATGCTCTCTGCGAACAACCTGCGCTCGCCGGCATCCGGCAAGCCGGTCAACATCCCCTCGCAGGACATGATCATCGGTGTGTACTACCTGACCCAGGTCCGCGACGGTCTGCCGGGCGAGAACCACGTGTTCGCCAGCTTCGACGACGCGCTGCACGCCTATGACTGCCGCTCCGAGGTCGACATGCAGGCCAAGATTCAGGTCCGCGTGTCCGCTGCCGACGCCAATGTCATCAACGAGGACGGCACCCGTATCTTCCGCGTCAAGAACGGCAAGAACGAGTTTGTCGACTACGACGTCACCGGCAACAAGACCGCGCGCTTCGAGACCTCTATCGGCCGCATCATCTTCAACCGCCAGTGCCTGCCCGAAGACTACGAGTTCATGAACTACAAGATGGTCAAGGGCGACGTGGCCAAGCTGGTTGCGGACTGCTGCGATCGCTATCCCGAGGCCAAGGTCGGCCCGATCCTCGACGCCATCAAGTACTCCGGCTTCCACTACGCTACCCGCGCTGGCCTCACCATCTCGGTGTGGGACGCTCTCATCCCTGCCGAGAAGCAGGAGCTGCTCGATCGCGCCCAGGCCAACGTCGACCAGATCAACGAGTACTTCGAGGAGGGCTTCATCAACGAGACGGAGCGCCACATCGAAGTCGTTAATGAGTGGACCGCTTGTACCGATAAGGTTGCAGCGCTCATGCTCGACTTGTTCGACGAGGAGAACCCGCTCTACATGATGGCCGACTCCGGCGCCCGTGGTTCTAAGACCCAGCTGCGTCAGCTCGGCGGCATGCGTGGCCTGATGGCAGACATGTCCGGCGAGACGATCGACCTTCCCATTAAGGCGAACTTCCGCGAGGGCCTGCTGCCGCTCGAGTACTTCATTTCGACCTACGGCGCCCGTAAGGGCCTGGTCGATACCGCATCCCACACCTCGGACTCTGGTTACCTGACCCGTCGTCTGGTCGACGTGGCCCAGGACGTCATCGTCCGCGAGGAGGACTGCGGTACGCACGAGGGCGTCACCTACAACCTCATCATCCCCGGCACCACCGACCTCAACACCGACCTCGTCGGCCGTTGCTTCATTGAGGACGTCGTGGCTCCCGATGGCACCGTGCTCTTTGAGCAGGACGGCTACATCGAGAAGGTCGCTGACATCCAGAAGATGGTCGATGCCGGCCTCAAGAAGGTCAAGCTTCGCGCGCTGCTCACCTGCCGTTCCAAGTACGGCGTGTGCCAGAAGTGCTACGGCTGGGATCTTTCCACCCGTCGTCCGGTCGCCATCGGTACCGCGGTCGGCATTATTGCCGCCCAGTCCATCGGCGAGCCCGGTACGCAGCTTACGATGCGTACCATTCACTCCGGCGGCGTCGCTGGCGTCGACGATATTACGCAGGGTCTGCCTACGGTCAGCCGTATGTTCGATATCGTCGGCAACGTCAACGAGAAGATCCTGGGTCGCGAGGCCGAGCTGGCTCCGTACTCCGGCCACCTCTCGATTAAGCCCGAGAAGTCCGAGTACGTGCTGACGCTCACCGACTCCGAGGATCACACCCGCGTCCTCGACGAGCGTCGCGTCCCCGCATCGGTGCGCTTTATGCCCGAGATCGAGGACGGCTGCGAGGTTCGCGCCGGCGACCAGATCACCAAGGGCTTCGTCAACTTCCGCAACCTGCGCAAGCTGACCGACATCGAGTCGACGATGCACACCTTCGTCGAGAGCGTCAAGGACGTCTACACCAGCCAGGGCGTCGACCTGAACGACAAGCACATCGAGGTGCTCGCACGTCAGATGCTGCGTCGCGTTCAGATCACCAACCCCGGCGACTCCAAGTACCTGCTTGGTCAGTACGTCGACCGCTACGAGTTTGCCGACGAGGTCGAGCGCGTTGCCCGTCTGGGCGGTCAGGCTCCCGTGGCCGAGCCCGTCATCCTGGGTACGCTCAAGGTCGCGTCCAACATCGACTCCTGGCTGTCGAGCGCTTCGTTCATCCGTACCGCTGGCGTCCTTACCGAGGCTGCCATCGAGGGCAAGGTCGACCACCTGCTCGACCTTAAGTCCAACGTCATCGTCGGTAAGAAGATCCCGGCTGGTACCGGCCTCAAGCCGTACGCCAACGCCAAGCTGACGTATCGCACGGCCGACGGCTACGTGGACATCGACGGCCCGGCTTCGCCCAACGCCAAGTCGCTGCCCGAGTGGGCTCCTGTGGAGCTCAAGGACCTGGACGAGCAGCTCCCGCAGCAGCTCGACTGGGCCGGCTACGACGAGTTCGGTGGTGCTGACGGTTCGTTCACCCGCAACGGCCACACCATCTCCGCCGAGAAGGCTCGCCTGTACCTGTTCGACGACCTGGGCGTGTCGCAGCGCTGGACCAACAAGTTCAGCGAGGTCGGCATCGAGACGGTCGGCGACCTGGTCGGCAAGTCCGAGGAGGATCTGCTGCGCATCGATGGCATCGGTGCCAAGGCGATCGAGGAGCTCCGTGACGGCCTTGAGGCCCACGACCTGCTCTACATCCTCGAGAACAACGACGACGTTGCCGACGAGGAAGACCTCTCGCAGCTGCTGCAGATGGTCTTTAGCCCCGACGGTCCGGACGACATCCTGCTGGGTACCTCCGCTCCGACGCATCACGCCGACGCCGACGAGGAGCTCCTGGGCGCCCCGATCGACGACAAGAAGGCTCCCGCCAACGGCGCGATCAACGAGGACATGGCTTCCCTCGACGAGCTGCTCAACCAGCTCGTGGACACCGACGACGCCGAAGAGGC
Source organism: Collinsella sp. CLA-ER-H5 (assembly GCF_040092375.1). NCBI lineage: Bacteria > Bacillati > Actinomycetota > Coriobacteriia > Coriobacteriales > Coriobacteriaceae > Collinsella > Collinsella sp. CLA-ER-H5. Next base: position 52,908 of record NZ_JBBNLR010000002.1, on the reverse strand, counting down.
CAAGGACAACGACGAGGAGTAATTAGTTCCGCCGTTCTAACGAACGGCGGCGACCTCCGTCGCTGCGCGGCCCCCAGAGCTACAATCTGTCATTCAAAAGGCAGGGCATGACCAAAAGGTCAATGCCCTGCCTTTTTCATGCCACCTTGTACGCTCTGGGGGCCGCTCGCTTGCGTATGCTCAACCTGTTGCGTTCCGTTGATCCCTTGCCAAAAAGGGACAGGTTTATTTTGGTCGGTTTTTCATGCTTGAATTTGAAACATTTCGCCCGACAAGAGCGTATCTATGGTGAGGGCCTCATCGAGAACCATTAATGTCACCGGGAGGTGATTATGGAAGAACAAGCTTTTAGACAGGCGGTCGAAGACCACCGGGATGTCGTGTTTCGGATCGCATTGACGTATCTGCGTGATCGCGCTGACGCCGACGATGTCGCTCAAGACGTCTTTCTTAAGTTGCTCAAAAGCGACGCGCAATTTGAAAACTGGGAGCATCTTCGTCGATGGCTTATCCGGGTCACGATCAATGAATGTAAATCTCTCTTTCGAAAGCCGTGGAGGCGCGTGGAGGATATTGAGAATCTGGCCGATTCGCTTTCGACGGCGCAGGAGGAGACCAAGGCGGTCCTGTCAGACGTTATGCGACTTCCGGAGCGATTCCGTATTCCTATCGTGCTCTATTACTATCTGGGCTTCTCGACTTCAGAAATTGCCGAGTTACTGCATGTGCCAGCCGCGACCGTTCGAACGCGTTTAGCTCGCGGCAGATCGAAGCTCAAGTTCATCCTAGAGGAGGGCGACCGTGAAATCCAACCAGATCAAGCAGGCCTTCGAGTCCGTCCAAGCCGATAGCGATCTTGCTGACCGTGTTCTTTATGCCGCTGCTGGCGAGCCGCTTCGCCGAAAGGGTCACGCGAAGCCTCTGTATGTTGCCGTAATCGGATGTCTTGCCGGAGTGCTGGCGACCGGAGGGGTCGCCTACGCTGTTGTCAATTCCAGTTATTTTGCCTCTGCCTGGGGAAACCATGGCAACGGAGAGTCCGTTACCTGGACAAATGGCGGCTCGTCGGGGACGAAATATACCTACACCAGAGAGTTTGGTGATGGTATCGCGCCCCAAAGCCTGGAGGGTGCAGTCCAGAAGGTCAATCTGTCCGTCGAGGGCAACGGCTATACGCTCGACATTCATGAGATGGCAATCGACGAGAACGGTTGCGGTGCTGTGACGTTTACATTGTCCAATCCGAATGGCGTTAACTACTACAAGCCGGCGGCAGAGCTTGGCGAACTTGTTCTCTATGGTGAAGAAGAAGGGGGCGTCAGTACACCCAGCATGAACTTCGGCGAGGAATGGGCTGATACACGCTGCACCATTGATAAAGACACATCAAGCGACACGGTCATTAACGGCACGATGTACTTTGCATCTTGGAATCGCGATCGAGATTTACGACATGCGGTCACCTGGAATATCAGTTGGACGGAGGGCAAAGGTGAGGATGCGAAGGTGATCGAGGTATCGACGCCAGAGTTTAACGTCGGAGCGCACGTCGATACAAAAGAACTCCGCTCCGATGACTCGCCTCTCGAGATCAGTCCGTTTTCCATCCAGACGCACATCGATGATCTGGGCTATGAAGCAGTTGATCATAAACTGACCGTCACCTACAAGGATGGGTCAGAGCAGATTATCGAAGATGACGACGCAGGGGCGTACAATTTCTATGTTTCGATGGGACGCAATAGCGGAGAGAACATCTGGGTTCCGACAAGGCTCATCAATGTCGATCAGGTTGTATCGGTAACCCTTGAGGGAACGAGGTGCACATCAACAGGGGAGACTCAAACGGAAGAACCCTTTACCATCGTCTACTCGTAAGGCTTGAGGCCGCTTCCCACTAGGGGAAGCGGCCTTTTCCCAGATAAAACCTGCCAAAACAAACCTGTCCCTTTTTGGCAGGTAACGTTGCCCCGACGAGCGCGTCGGATTCCCGGCCCGGGCGGCGCGGGGGTTAAGTTTGTCGCGAGTTCCGCACGAGCCGGAGGCCACTTAATGTGGCCTCCGTGCGAGCCAGGACTGTAGAGCAGCAAACTTAACCCCCGCGCCGCCCGGTCCGGGAATCCGCCCCCGTGCACAGGAGGGGATTCCTTTTGTGTAGGCTTTGCGGAAATGTGCCTATTTTAGGATACGCCCGGCGGCGTGGTCTGTTGACGGCACAGCTAACGCCACGTATCCTATCGAACTGCGTGTTTCGTAGGGGGATGCTGACCCCTCGATTCAAGCCGTTGCACTTTACAGAAAGCTGGAATCATTCGAGAAGGAGTACGCTTTGCCTACTATTAACCAGCTGGTTCGCCAGGGCCGTCGTTCCGTGCCCAAGAAGTCCAAGAACGCTGCTCTGCAGCACAACTCCCAGAAGCGCGGCGTGTGCACCCGCGTCTTCACCACGAGCCCCAAGAAGCCGAACTCGGCTCTTCGTAAGGTTGCCCGTGTTCGCCTTGTCAACGGCATCGAAGTTACTGCTTACATCCCGGGTGAGGGCCACAACCTGCAGGAGCACTCCATCGTGCTCGTCCGCGGCGGTCGTGTCCGTGACCTCCCTGGTGTCCGTTATCACGTCATCCGTGGCGCCTACGACGCTGCTCCGGTCCAGAACCGTATGCAGGCCCGTTCCAAGTACGGTGCTAAGCGCCCCAAGGCTAAATAAGCCAGATAACGTTTTGATACTTTCGCCGTGTGCCGCCTTGAGCGCCGCACGGTAGACACTTAAGGAGATTTCACATGCCGCGTCGTGCAGCAGCTAATCGTCGTGAGGTTCAGCCTGACGCCGTTTACAACAACCGCCTGGTGACTCAGCTCATCAACAAGGTCCTTCTTGACGGCAAGAAGGCCACCGCTGAGCGCATCGTTTACACCGCTTTCGAGATCGTTGCCGAGAAGTCCGAGGGTGGCGACGCTCTCGCTACCTTCAAGAAGGCTATGGACAACGTCAAGCCCACGCTCGAGGTTAAGCCCAAGCGTGTCGGTGGCGCTACCTATCAGGTCCCGATGGAGGTCAACTCCCGTCGTTCCACCGCTCTGGGTATCCGCTGGATCGTCAACTTCTCCCGCGCTCGCAAGGAGAAGACCATGGCCGAGCGTCTCGCCAACGAGATCCTCGACGCCTCCAACGGCCTGGGCGCTTCCGTCAAGAAGCGTGAGGACGTCTTCAAGATGGCCGAGGCCAACCGCGCGTTCTCTCACTATCGTTGGTAAGTTAAGGTAAGGAACTAACATGGCTAAGCCTAAGTACAAGCTTTCCGATACCCGTAACATCGGCATCATGGCCCACATCGATGCCGGTAAGACCACCACGACCGAGCGTATTCTTTACTACACCGGTAAGACCCACAAGATCGGTGAGGTCCATGAGGGCGCTGCCACCATGGACTGGATGGTTCAGGAGCAGGAGCGCGGCGTAACCATTACCTCCGCTGCTACCACCTGCTTCTGGAACAAGGACGGCAAGGACTACCGCATCCAGATCATCGACACCCCGGGCCACGTTGACTTCACCGCCGAGGTCGAGCGCTGCCTGCGCGTCCTCGATGGCGCTGTCGCCGTCTTCGACGCCGTTGCCGGCGTTCAGCCCCAGTCTGAGACCGTTTGGCGTCAGGCTTCTACCTTCAACGTTCCCCGCATCGCCTTCATCAACAAGTATGACCGCGTGGGCGCTGACTTCTTCAACGCTATCGAGACCATGAAGGATCGTCTCGACGCTAACGCCGTGGCCGCTCAGGTCCCGATGGGCGCCGAGGACAACTTCTGGGGCGTCATCGACCTGGTCACCATGACTGCATGGGACTTCAAGGCCGACGAGAAGGGCATGACCTACCCCGAGCCGATGGACGAGATCCCGGCTGAGTTCGCCGACATCGCTGCCACCAAGCGCGAGGAGCTCCTCGACGCTGCTGCCAGCTTTGACGACGAGCTCATGGAGAAGATCCTCATGGAGGAGGACTTCACCGTCGAGGAGCTCAAGGCTGCTCTGCGTAAGGGCGTTCTGGCCAACGAGCTCAACCTCGTCTTCGTGGGCTCCGCCTACAAGAACAAGGGCGTCCAGGAGCTGCTCGACGCTGTCGTCGACTACCTGCCCAGCCCGCTCGACGTTGAGGCCGTCACCGGTACCGATCCGGACACCGGCGAGGAGATCCAGCGTCATCCTTCCTTCGACGAGCCCTTCTCCGGCCTGGTCTTCAAGATCATGACCGACCCGTTCGTCGGTAAGCTCACCTACGTCCGCGTTTACTCCGGCCGCGCCGAGTCCGGCTCCTACGTTGTCAACGCTTCCAACGGTCAGCGCGAGCGCCTCGGCCGCATCCTCGAGATGAACGCCGCCGAGCGTATCGACCGTGACGACGCTGCCGCCGGCGACATCGTCGCTTGCGTCGGATTCAAGAACTCCACCACCGGTGACACCCTGTGCGCCGAGGGCAAGGAGATCGTCCTCGAGAAGATCGAGTTCGCTAAGCCCGTTATCGACGTTGCCATCGAGCCCAAGACCAAGGCCGAGCAGGACAAGATGTCCCTGGCTCTGACCAAGCTCGCCGAGGAGGACCCGACCTTCCAGGTGTCCACCAACCACGAGACCGGCCAGACCATCATCGCCGGCATGGGCGAGCTGCACCTCGAGATCATCGTCGACCGTCTGCTCCGCGAGTTCAAGGTTGACGCTAACGTTGGTAAGCCCCAGGTTGCCTACCGCGAGACCGCTGGTCACGACGTCGAGAAGGCTGAGGGCAAGTTCGTCCGTCAGTCCGGTGGTCGCGGTCAGTACGGCCACGCCGTCATCAAGCTCGAGAAGATGGAGGAGGGCTTCGGCTACGAGTTCGTCAACGCTATCGTCGGCGGCGTCGTGCCCAAGGAGTACATCCCGTCCATCGACAAGGGCATCCAGGAGGCCCTGAACACCGGTGTTATCGCCGGCTTCCCGGTCCTCGACGTTAAGGTCACCCTGTTCGACGGTTCTTACCACGAGGTCGACTCCTCCGAGGCCGCCTTTAAGATCGCCGGTTCCATGGCTATCAAGGACGCCCTCAAGAAGTCCGACCCGCAGCTGCTCGAGCCGATCATGGCTGTCGAGGTCGAGACCCCCGAGCAGTACATGGGCGACGTTATGGGCAACCTCTCCGGTCGCCGCGGCAAGATCGAGGGCATGGAGGATCGCAAGAACAGCAAGCTCATCCGTGCCAAGGTGCCGCTGGGCGAGATGTTCGGTTACGCTACCGACCTTCGCTCCCAGACCCAGGGCCGTGCATCCTACACGATGCAGTTCGACTCTTATGAGCCCGCGCCCAAGTCCATCGTGGACGAGGTCATGAGCAAGAACGCCTAAGTTCGAGCTCCCTGTTACGTAATCCGCGAGAGCATCTCTCGCACTCTTTGGAGGTTTAAGTTGGCTACCCAGAAGATCCGCATTCGCCTCAAGGGCTATGATCACGAGGTCGTCGATCAGTCCGCGAAGCTCATCGTCGAGACCGCTCAGAAGACCGGCGCTCGCGTTTCCGGTCCTGTCCCCCTGCCCACCGAGCGCAACCTGTACACGGTTATCCGCTCGCCGCACGTGAACAAGGACTCCCGTGAGCAGTTCGAGATGCGCACCCACAAGCGCCTCATCGACATCCTCGACCCCACCTCGGGCACCGTTGATTCGCTTATGCGTCTCGACCTCCCCGCTGGCGTCGACATCGACATCAAGCTCTAAGCGATATCGCTCATAGCTTAAAGGGCCCCGCTGCCGCTACGGTAGCGGGGCCCTTTTGTTTTGCATGATGGGTTTGGATCGCCGGGTAAGGCTGCCGAGCGGCTGGCTGTGGCGACCTACTCACTCAAGGGGCGCAATGACGCTTCCTCAAAATGGAAGGATCGCAAGCCGTCTTCTGTTTCGATGCACGCACGACCAAAGCCATCGACCGTTTTAAAGATGCCTCGCGCCAGCTCGTCACCGGCAGGGGAGCGGGCGATAACGTGCTTTCCAATCCAATTGAGGTGAGCGACATATTCGCCGTGGACGGGCGCGAGCGGTCCGGTGTTTTCTTCCATGGCGTTGAGGCGTTCTGCCCAGGCATCTATAGCGTCTATAACTGCGTGATAGACCTCATCGAGGAGCATGTCGACAGCTGGAACGTTCTCGTTAAGGTCCGAGAGACCGATTGCCGGCAGGCCGCCATCGGGCACCTCTTGGGGCGCATAGTTCACATTGACACCAATGCCACAGACGGCGAAAGGTTTGCCTTCGTTATCGCGTGCGGCCTCGACCAGAATGCCGCCGAGTTTGCGTCCACGCGCGACCAGGTCGTTGGGCCATTTGAGGCCAATCTCGTTTGCAAGACCCTGTTTTTCGAGCGCCTCGAGCACCGCTAGGCCGCTGACGGCAGCAAGACCAGAGTACTTCGCAGGATTAACGCATGGACGCAGGACAATCGAAAGCAATAGGTTGCCGGCGGTTGAATCCCACTTGTGGCCGCGCCGGCCGCGTCCTGCTGTCTGAGCCCGGGCGGCAAGTCCTGTGCCGTGCGGCGCTCCCTGTTTTCCTGCTTCGAGCAGGTCATCGTTGGTCGATCCGGTTACGTCGACTATCGTTAATTTGGCATCCATAACGGCTGCCACCTCCTTAATGAATAAGTGAATAACGCAATGGTGTCGAGAGAGACACAATGTGAAGCCTTTGTCGCATTTGGACAATTTAATGTTAACACGTTAACAACGACTGAAATGCGCTATCCTCTCTTGGTCGATGTAAACACGTCAACAACTCAAAGGAGGTTAGTGATGGGTTTCACGATTCTTGGAACAGGCTCGGCGCTTCCTAAGCGCAGTGTTTCCAATGACGAGCTGTCCGAGTTCCTCGATACCTCGGATGAGTGGATTTTTACCCGCACAGGTATTAAGAGTCGCAACGTCTGCACCACCGAGTCACTTGACGACCTTGCCGTAGCGGCGAGCGAGCGGGCACTCCAGGTGTCCGGAATCGACGCGAGCCAGTTGGATCTGATCGTCTGCTCGACGACGACGGGTGACCACCTTGTTCCCGCCGAGGCGTGTGCCGTTGCTGAGCGACTGGGCGCGACGTGCCCTGCCTTCGATGTCTCGGCTGCCTGCGCCGGCTTCGTATTTGCGCTCGATGTTGCCGAGGGCTATATCGCCCGAGGACGAGCCAAGCATGTGCTTGTCGTTGCCGCCGAGCAGATGACGCGCGCGCTCGACTGGACCGACCGCGCCACCTGTGTGCTCTTTGGCGATGGGGCAGGCGCCGCGGTGATTGAGGCTGGGGGAGACAGCCCCCTTGCCGTTGAGCTTTCGACGGCGCCCGACGTCGAGACGTTGTGCGTTCCCGGTCTGGTCGGCACCTCGCCGTTTAAGGCCTCCGCAGATAGCGAGAGCGTGCTGTCCATGAATGGCCGCCGCGTGTTCAAGTTCGGCGTCAACGCGATTTGCGACACGGTCCATAAGCTTGCGAGCGATGCGGGCATTTCGGTCGAGGACATCGACCATTTTGTATTCCATCAGGCTAACGAACGAATCCTGAGTCAGGCGGTCAAGCGCCTCGGTGTGCCAGACAAGCGCGTGGTTCGAACGCTGCGCGAGACCGGCAACATTTCGAGCGCATGCATTCCGCTTGCCCTCGACCGGCTGGCAAACGCCGGTGCACTTCACACGGGCGACACCATCGCCCTCGTTGGATTTGGCGCCGGTCTGGATATAGGTGGCTATCTACTTCGTTGGAAGTAGTCGCACATAGGAAATAAAAACGCCCCTAGGGCACAAACAAAGGAGAACTACCATGGCAGATCAGAAGACCTTCGAGCGCGTTTGCGATGTTATCCGCGAGACCGCCGGTCTTGACGACGTCGAGATGAAGCCCGAGTCCACGCTCGAGGAGATTGGTCTCGACAGTCTGGGCACCGTCGAGATCCTCGTCGCCGTTGAGGACGAGTTTGGCATCCAGCTCGATACCGAGGAGAACCCCAAGACAGTCGGCGAGTTCGCCGATACGGTCGAGGCGGCATTGGAGAAGTAGAGATGCTCAAGACTCCTCTCTGCGATCTGCTCGGCATCGAAAAGCCCGTGTTCCAGGGCGGTATGGCCTGGATCGCCGACGCCTCGCTGGCGTCCGCAGTGTCCGAGGCGGGCGGCTTAGGGATTATCGCGGCCATGAACGCCGACGCCAACTGGCTGCGCGACCAGATTCATGAGCTGCGCGCCAGGACGGATAAGCCCTTTGGCGTCAACGTCATGCTCATGAGCCCGTTTGCCGACGAGGTCGCGCGGGTCGTGATTGACGAGCGGGTGCCGGTCGTCGTGACGGGTGCCGGCAATCCCACCAAGTACATGAAGGCGTGGAACGAGGCGGGCATCAAGGTCATCCCGGTCGTTGCCTCGGTGGCGCTGGCGCGTCTCGTGGCGCGTCGTGGAGCCACTGCCGTGGTTGCCGAGGGTACCGAATCAGGCGGCCATATTGGCGAGACCTCGACGATGGCACTGGTGCCACAGGTTGTCGATGCGGTCGATATTCCCGTGGTTGCGGCTGGCGGTATCGCCGATGGCCGCGGCGTGGCGGCCGCCTTTATGCTGGGCGCCGCCGGCGTGCAGGTGGGTACGCGCTTTCTGATCGCAGATGAGTGCACCGTATCGGAGCAGTACAAGGAGATGGTCCTGAAGGCCAACGACACCTCGACGCGTGCGACCGGCCGCTCGACGGGACACCCGGTGCGTGCCCTCAAGAGCCCCTTCACTAACGCCTACGCCAAGAGCGAGGCGGCGGGCGTAAGCGTCGAGGAGCTCGGGGCCATGGGCACGGGCGCCCTTCGCAAGGCCGCCAAGGACGGCAATTACGAAGAGGGCTCGTTTTTGTGTGGACAGATTGCCGGCATGGTCAACGAGCGCCAAAGTGCACGTGAAATCGTTGACGACCTAGTCGATGGCGCCGAGCACGTCCTGAAGGGTGCGTGCGCATGGGTGGCGTAGCGTTTCTGTTTGCCGGCCAGGGCGCCCAGCACCCCGCGATGGGCGTCGACCTGATCGAGGCATCGCCGGCGGCCGCCGAGGTGTTCGCCATTGTCGACGAGGTGCGCCCGGGGACCAGTGAGCAGTGCCGAAGCGCCTCCAAGGAGGAACTCTCGCAGACCGAGAACACGCAGCCGTGCGTGTTCGTTCACGATCTGGCAGCGGCTGCCGCCCTGCGTGAGCGCGGCGTGGTACCTGCCGCCTGTGCGGGTTTTTCGCTTGGCGAGGTCGCCGCGCTCACCTTTGCGGGGGCGTTCGATACGCGAGCGGGCTTTGAGCTCGTGTGCGAGCGCGCGGCGCTGATGGCCGCGGCTGCCGAGCGCCATCCGGGCGGCATGCGCGCCGTCATCAAGCTCGATGCGGCGCAAGTCGAGAACCTGGCAAAACAGGCCGGCGAGGACTGCTGGCCGGTCAACTACAACAGTCCGCAGCAGACGGTTGTTGCCGGAGCGCCCGAGGCGCTGCAGGAGCTCGACGTCCTAGTAAAAGAGGCTGGCGGCCGCGCTATGAAAGTCGCGGTGTCGGGCGCATTTCATAGCCCCTATATGGCCGAGGCGACTGAGGGGCTGGCGACGTATATCCAAGCCGGCCACGCGCCGTCACCGCTGCTGATTCCGGTCATGGCAAACATGACGGCGGCGCCCTATCCGGCGGACCCGCGAGCGGCATCGGATGTCTTGGCCAATCAGGTGAGTCATGCCGTTCGTTGGGTCGACACGCTGCATACTCTGCAGAATCAGGGCATCGACACGTTTATTGAGGTCGGCCCTGGCAAAACGCTGTCGGGCCTGGTCAAGCGTACGCTGAGCGACGTTCGCGTGTATTCGTGCGAAACGGCCGAGCAGGTCGCAGCTATTGCCGACGAGCTCGCATAGTCCACAGGGCTGTAACCCGGAAAGGAATGACATGGGCAACTTGAACAACGGCGCGCTCGAGCGCAACGACTCACGTCGCGTGGCACTGGTCACGGGCGGCTCGCGGGGTATCGGCCGCGCCTGCGCTGTCGGTCTGGCGGAGGACGGCTTTGATATCGCCGTCGTCTATGCCGGCAGCGTCGATGCGGCGCGCAAGACGTGCGAAGCCTGTGAGGCGGTTGGCGCCACGGCACGCGCATATCAATGCGACGTGGCCGATCCCGCTGCTGTCAACGCGTGCGTGGAAGCGGTCCTCAACGACTTTGGTTCCATTTGGGCGCTCGTCAACAACGCCGGCATCACCCGCGATGGCCTGCTCATGCGCATGGGCGATGACGCATTCGATCGCGTGCTCGATGTCAATCTCAAGGGAACATTCAATATGACGCGCGCGCTCACCAAGACCTTTATGCGCCAGCGCGGCGGTTGCGTCGTCAACATGAGCTCGGTCGTGGGCCTGATGGGCAATGCCGGGCAAGCCAACTACGCTGCTTCCAAGGCGGGCGTGATAGGGCTTACCAAGGCGGTGGCGCGCGAGCTTGCGCCTCGTGGCGTACGAGCGAACGCGGTCGCTCCCGGGTTTGTCGAGACAGATATGACGGCAAAGCTCTCGGAGAAGGTGCGTGCGGCAACCGAGGAACAGATTCCCCTTAAGCGCATGGCACGTCCCGAGGAAGTGGCCGGCGTGGTGCGCTTTTTAGCGAGCGATGCGGCTGCTTACATTACGGGCGAGGTCGTGCGCGTCGACGGCGGAATGGCGATGTAGAAACCAGGGCCGAAGAACGGCTTGGATGAGGAGACCATGATGGAACAGAGAGTTGCAATCACCGGCATCGGTGCCGTATCGCCGCTCGGCAACACCGCGCTTGCCACCTGGGCGGCCATGTGCGCCGGGACCTGTGGCATCGGCCCGATCACGCACTTTGATACCGATGCGTTTACCGTCAAGGTGGCGGCCGAAGTCAAGGGCTTTGACGGCAACGAGTACTTTGGCAAGCGCGACGCCAAGCATCTGGACCCCTGCGTTCAGTTTGCGCTGGTGGCTTCGGACGAGGCAATGCACGATGCGGGCTTTGATGTCGAAGGCGCCATCGATCGTGAGCGTCTGGGCGTCTACGTGGGCTCGGGCGTGGGCGGCATGCAGACGCTCGTCGACAACGTCCACACGATCGCCGATCGTGGACCTCGCCGCGCATCGCCCTATATGATTGCGATGATGATCCCCAACATGGCTTCGGGCAATATCGCGATCCGCCACAAGGCAAAGGGACCGACCCTGCCAGTCGTGACTGCTTGCGCGACCTCGGCCCATGCGGTGGGCGAGGCGTTCCGCGCCATCAAGCACGGCTATGCCGACGCGATCCTCGCGGGCGGCGCCGAGGCGGCCATTATCCCCGATGCCGTTGCAGGCTTTACGTCCTGCCGCGCATTGACCACCAACCCCGATCCTGCGACGGCTTGCCGCCCGTTCGATGCAGACCGCGACGGCTTTGTGATGGGCGAGGGCGCTTGCGTGCTGGTACTCGAGAGCATGGAACATGCGCAGGCGCGCGGTGCGCACATTTATGCCGAGGTCGTGGGCTACGGCAACACCGATGATGCCTATCACATCACGAGTCCCGATCCCGAGGCTGCCGGCATTGCCCGCGCGATATCGCTGGCGGTAGCCGAGGGCGACGTCAAGCCTTCCGAGGGTCTCTACATCAACGCCCACGGCACCTCGACCAAGCTCAACGATTCGTCCGAGACGACAGGCATTAAGCGGGCGCTCGGCGAGGACGCGGCGCGCGCCGCACATGTCTCGTCGACCAAGTCGATGACGGGGCACATGATCGGTGCCACGGGGGCCATTGAGGTCATGGCCTGCGCCATGGCACTCGAGCAGGGCGTGGTGCCGCCGACCATTAACTACCACACGCCCGATCCCGCCTGCGATCTTGATTACACGCCCAATCGCGCGGTTCGCGCCGACCTTACCTGGGCGCTTTCGACCAACCTGGGCTTTGGCGGGCACAACGCCGCCATCGCGCTGCGTAGATATACGAGGAGCTAGAGCATGGATTCCAAAAGACTTGCCGAGATAGCCGATGTGATGGAGGACCGCGGCCTCACGCGCGTACGCGTTGAGGAGCCCGATGGCACCGCGGTCGAACTCGAGCGCGCGAGTGTGGCGCAGCCGGTTGCCGTGCCCATGCCTATGCCGAGCGCCATGGCCGCTCAAGTTGCAGCTCCCACAGTCGCGCCTGCCGCACCGGAACCCGCCACGCAGACACCTGCCGCCGCGCCGGAGCCCAAGGGCACCGAGGTGACTGCTCCCATGGTGGGCGTCTTCTATGCTGCCCCTGCGCCGGGCGACGAGCCGTTTGTGCGCGTGGGCTCCAAGGTCAAGGCCGGCGAGACCCTCTGCATCATCGAGGCCATGAAGGTTCTCAACGAGGTGACGGCCGAGGCAGACGGTGAGGTGCTCGAGATCTGCGTGGCCGACGGCGACCTCGTGGAGTTTGGCAGCTGCCTCATGAGGATCGGATAGGTGATATCCATGAACAAAGAAGAGCTCAAGAAGCTGTTACCGCATCGCGAGCCGATGCTTTTGCTCGACGAAGCCGAGCTGGTGGGCGACGAGGCCCACGGCAAGATCACGATTACAGGCGACGAGTACTTTTTGCAGGGACATTTTCCGGGAAACCCGGTCGTTCCCGGCGTGATTCAGTGCGAGATGCTCGCCCAGAACTGCTGCGTGCTGCTGATGGGCGATGAGGAGGCGCGCGGCGCGACGCCGTTCTACACGAGTCTGGACAAGGTGCGCTTTAAGCGTCCGGTGCGCCCGGGCGACACGGTGGATCTGGTGTGCTCCATCACGCGTGCGCGCGGGCCGTTCCGCTTTGCGACGGGTACTGCGAGCGTCAACGGTGAGGTTTGCTGCCGCGCCGATATGTCTTTTGCACTCATGCACGAAAGTTAAGGAAGGCTCCATGTTCGACAAAGTGCTCATCGCCAACCGCGGCGAAGTCGCGGTCCGTGTTATCCGCGCGTGCCGCGATATGGGCATCAAGACCGTCGCCGTTTATTCCACGGCCGATGCGGACGCGCTACACGTGCAGCTTGCCGACGAGGCGTATTGCATCGGCGGCCCGCGTCTTGCCGAGAGCTACCTCAACGACGATGCCGTGCTCACCTGTGCCGTAAAGTCGGGAGCTAAGGCAATTCATCCCGGCTATGGCTTCTTTTCCGAGAAGGCGAGCTTCGTGCGCGACTGCGACAAGTTCGGTCTGGCGTTTGTCGGTCCTTCGGCCGAGGTGATCGACAGCATGGGCGACAAGGACGCCGCACGCCGAACGGCCGCTGCTGCGGGCGTGCCCATCGTGCCGGGCTGCGATTTGCTCAAAAGCCCCGAGGAAGCAACGGCCGAGGCCGAGCGCATCGGCTGCCCCGTGCTTATTAAGGCGCGCGCGGGCGGCGGCGGTCGCGGTATTCGCAAGGTCGAGCGCGTGGAAGATGCGGCAAAGGCGTTCATCGAGGCGCGTGCCGAGGGTGAGGCCGTTTTTGGCGACGGCGAGTGCTACATGGAGAAGTTCGTTGCGCCGGCGCATCACGTTGAGGTACAGATTATGGCCGATAAGCAGGGCCATGTGTTTTCGCTCGGCGAGCGCGAGTGCTCGGTGCAGCGCCGCAACCAAAAGCTGATCGAGGAGAGCCCCGCGCCGTGCCTCGACGGACGCGATGATATTCGCGCGCGCATGCACAAGGCCGCGCGCGACCTGGCTCGTGCCGTTGGCTATGAGGGCGCTGGCACCATCGAGTTTTTGTACTCAGATGACGGCAATTTCTACTTTATGGAAATGAACACGCGCTTGCAGGTGGAGCATCCGGTTACGGAGTTTGTGACCGATACCGACCTGGTTAAGTGGCAGCTGCGCGTGGCTGCCGGCCAGCCTCTGCCCTTTGAGCAGGAGGACATGCCGGTGCGCAACCACGCCATGGAGTGCCGCATCAATGCCGAAACGCCGGACTTTCTGCCGTCGTGCGGAACGGTCACCGCGTTGCGTGTGCCGGGTGGCCCGCGCGTGCGCTGGGATTCCGCCATGTTTACCGGTGCGAAAGTTCCGCCGTACTACGACTCCATGCTCGGCAAGCTCATCGTGTGTGCGCCCACGCGTGACGGCGCCATTCGCAAGATGCGCTCGGCCCTAGGCGAGCTCGTGATTGAGGGCGTGAGCGAAAACAGCGAGCTTCAGCTCGACGTGCTGGCAAACGACGAGTTCTTGTCGGGCATGTATCACACCGATCTGATGGGGCATCTCTATGCTGATGAATAGAAAAGCGAAGACGGTCAATGTCCTTGAGGGGCCGATAACCGAGTCGTGCGCCGAGTTCCCCGCGCGCCACGTGTTTGTCAAATGCCCGGAGTGCCGCCGTGTGATCGATGAGGCGCGCCTGCACGACAACCTCGAGGTCTGCCCTCGTTGCGGCAAGCACTTTCGCGTGAGCGGTCGCGCGCGCATGCGCATGACGGTCGACGCGGGTACCTTTGAGGAATGGGATGCCAATCTGGCGTCGAAGGACTTCCTCTCGTTTCCCGGTTATGCCGACAAGCTTAAGAGCGTGAGCGAGCGTTCGGGCGAGCGCGATGCCGTTGTGTGCGGCAGGGGCAAAATCTGCGGCTGCGATACCGCGCTCTTCTTTATGGATGCCAACTTTATGATGGGCTCAATGGGCTCCGTGGTGGGCGAGAAGATCTGTCGTGTCTTTGAGCGCGCGGCCGAGTTGGGGCTGCCGGTCGTTGGCTTTACCGTATCGGGCGGCGCCCGCATGCAGGAGGGCGTGACCTCGCTCATGCAGATGGCCAAGATTTCTGCGGCGGTTAGGCGCCACAGCGAGGCGGGCGGCCTGTATATCACGGTGCTCACCGATCCCACGACCGGAGGTGTAACCGCGAGCTTTGCCATGGAGGGCGACATTATCCTGGCCGAGCCCGATGCCCTGACGGCATTTGCCGGCCCGCGCGTGATCGAGCAGAACATGCACAAGCGCCTGCCCAAGGGATTCCAGCGCTCCGAGTTTTTGCTGGAGCACGGCTTTTGCGATGCCGTTGTTCCGCGTGGCGAGATTGCGCTCACGGTAGGCGAGCTGCTGGCGTTGCACGAAGGACACGCACCCGGCCTGGGGGCACCGCATGAGATTGTGCATACGGGTCGCCGCGGCAAAAAGCTGGGACACTTGTTTAAGCGCTCGGCCGCACCAAAAACCGCGCTCGAGATTGTCAAGCAGACCCGCTCGGCAGATCGCGCCACGGCGGGTGAGACGATCTCGCTGGGCCTCGACGGATTCGTTGAGCTGCACGGCGACCGTTACTTTGGCGACGACGCCGCTGTGTTGGCTGGCATTGGCTGGAAAGACGGACGCCCCGTAACGGTTATCGCCATCGAGCGCGGCACCACGACCAAAGAGCGTATCCGCCGCAACTTTGGCATGGCGCATCCCGAGGGCTACCGCAAGGCGCGTCGCCTTATGCGTCAGGCCGAAAAGTTTGGTCGACCGGTTCTGTGCCTGGTCGATACTTCGGGCGCGTTTTGCGGCATCGGTGCCGAGGAGCGCGGCCAGGGCGAGGCGATTGCCCAGAATCTCATGGAGATGAGCGGCCTTAAGACGCCGATTGTCTCGGTGGTGACAGGCGAGGGCGGCTCTGGTGGCGCGCTGGCGCTATCCGTGGCCGACCGCATCCTGATGCTCTCGAGCTCGGCCTATTCGGTCGTGAGTCCCGAGGCCTGCGCGTCGATCCTGTGGAAGGATACGGAGCGTGCGGATGAGGCCGCCGAGGCGCTGAAGCTCACGGCCCCCGATCTGCTGGCGCTCGGCATCATCGACGGCATTGTCGACGATAGGGGCCTGTCGCATGAGGAGATCGCCGGTGCCGTCATGTCTTCGGCATTTGATGCCTTCGATACGCTTGGGCAGCTCGACGACGCCGCCCTCACAAACCTCCGCTATGAAAAGTACCGCACAATCGGTCAGTACCGCACGATGTGACAAAGGGGCAGCCCGCATGTCACATTGGGAAAGGCGTTCCATGTCGCAAGTTTCTAACACCTCGTTTACAACGACGGTTTCATCAAACGCCACGGCCGTGGTGGACTATCTGTCCAAAAGCATGATGTCGGCGCTGCCGTTTATTGTCTGCGCAGCGTTGTTCCGCACCGTCGCCGTCATTATGGGCGAAGGCATGCTGGGCCTGTGGTCTGCCGATTCCGAAATCTATCGCCTGTTCTACAGTTGGCTTTATAACGCCGGCTACTACTTTTTGCCCATTTATCTTGGTTGGGCGGCCGCCCGCCAGCTCGGTTGCTCGGAGCAGCTGGGCATGATGCTGGGCGGCGTATTGATTGCGCCCGATCTGCTTAAGCTCTTCGATGCCGCATCGACGACGGGGGCATCGATGACTTCCGTGTATGGTCTGCTTCCCGCGCCGGTCAACGATTACACGACGACTGTTATTCCGGTTCTCATCTCGGTGCCCTTGCTATGGCGAGTGGAGTGTTTCTTTCAGCGCGTTATCCCTAAGGCCGTGGCGTTTTCGTTTGTTCCGTTTGCGACCATGCTTGTCATGGTTCCGGTTTCGCTGTGCATTACGGCGCCGGCGGGCAGCTATCTGGGTATGCTGTTGGGCCAGCTTATGTTTATGCTTGGCAATTCCGGTGGCATCGTGTCGCTGCTCACGCTCATGGGGCTTGCCGCGGGCTGGGAGTTTCTTAAGATCGCGGGTGTCAGCAACGTTGTCCTATCGCTCGCCTATGCGCAGTTTATGAGTGTGGGAACGGATTCGTGCATCCTGATCGCCGCGACGATGGCAACGTTCGCCGTTTGGGGTATGCCCTTTGGTGCGTCGCTCCGCGTTGCGGATAAGGACGAGAAGACGCTCATGCTGGGCTATTCGATCTCGGGCGTTCTTGGCGGCGTAAGCGAGCCGGCGCTGTACGGTTGCGGCTTCAAATATGGCAGGTGCCTGACGTGCATGGCCATTGGCGGCGCCGTCGGAGGCCTCGTTGCGGCCGTGGGCCACGTTACGGCCTATACCATCGGCATGACGAATGTCCTCATGGTCATTGGCTTTGCCACGGGTGGCATCTCGAACCTGCTGTGGTGCTGCGCTGCCGGCGGTGTGGCATTTGCGGTGTCTGCGGCGCTGAGCTACTGCTTTGGCGTGGTGCCGGCGAAGGGGCAGGCGGCAGAAGACGGAGCCGATTCACCCGAAACCTCGAAGAGCGTGGCCGAAGTAAGCGCGTAAACCTGTGCGACACAAGGACGATTCCTTTGCCACATTCCAAGGCCGTGGTCCGTGTGGGCTGCGGCCTTTTTGTATCTGGAGGACAAAGTGGCTACACTACAATCCGTTTGAGCAATAGATATATAGGTAGTACCGTGGGGGCGGATATAGATGGTCGAGTGGATTGTTAAGCGTGCGCAGGGCGACCGAGCACGCGTGGGAACGTTGACGGGTATGGTGTGTATTCTCGCCAATGTGGCACTATGCGCTGCGAAGGGTGCAATTGGCGTGCTGTCGGGATCGGTTTCAATCGTGGCGGACGCTATGAACAACCTGTCTGATGCCAGCTCGAACATCGTGAGCGTGCTTGGCTTTAAGCTGGCGGGCAAGCCGGCCGACCCCGAGCATCCTTACGGACATGGCCGCTACGAGTATCTCTCGGGTCTGGTCGTGGCGGCGCTCGTGCTGCTGATTGGCGTTGAGCTGGTGAAGTCCTCGGTTGAGCGCATCATCCACCCCGAACCTGTCGAGTTCTCGCTTGCCCTGGTGGCAGTCTTGGTGCTTTCGATGATTGTTAAGCTCTGGATGGCGGCCCTCAACCAAAAGCTCGGCGATCGCATTGAGTCCGAGACGTTGCATGCGACCGCTCAGGACTCAAAGAACGATGTCCTAGCTACGGGTGCCGTGCTGGCGTGCGCAATTGTTTCGCAGGTGACGCACATCAATCTTGACGCATGGGTCGGCCTTGCCGTTGGCGCCTATATCGGCTGGAGCGGCTTTGAGCTCATCCAGGATACGGTGAGCCCGCTTTTGGGCCAGGCACCTGATCCAAAGCTGGTCAAGCACATTCGAGACAAGATCATGAGCTACCCCGGCGTTTTGGGCGTTCACGATTTGATGGTTCACGACTACGGCCCGGGCAGGAAGTTCGCAAGCGCTCACGCCGAGATGGCAGCCGAGGCCAGCCCGCTGGAAAGTCACGACACGCTCGATAACATCGAGCAGTCGTTTAGGGTCGAAGACGGCATGATCGTCACGCTCCATTACGATCCCATCGTGACCGACGATCCAAAGGTGGCGAGCATGCGTCTGCGCATCAACGCTATGGCTCAAGAGATTGATAGCCGCCTCTCGATCCACGACCTACGCTGTGTTCTGGGCCCCACGCACACCAACGTGATCTTTGACTGCGTGCGTCCCTCGGATCTGCAGATGAGTGCCGAAGACTTAAAGCACGCGCTGGCACAACGGGTCGAATCGGAATATTCCAAGTCGATTGCCAAGATCACGATCGACGAAGACTACGTAGGGCATACCCACGAGTAAGGCTGTGCCGGCAAAGCAGGTTATGCAGAAGGGGAGAGCATGAAGAAGCTGTATCTACTCCGCCACGGTCAGACGGAGTTTAACGTCAAAAAGCTGGTCCAGGGCCGCTGCGATTCACCGCTGACCGACCTGGGTCGTCAGCAAGCCGGGATGGCAGCCGCGTGGCTCAAAGCCCACAACGTCGTTCCCGACAAAGTGGTCTCTTCGCCCTTAGGCCGAGCCATGGACACGGCAAGTCTCGTCGCAACCGAACTCCTCGGCCGGGATGCAGCAGTCGAGCCCTGCGAAGGCATCATCGAGCGCAGCTACGGCACCTTCGAAGAAGGCCCCCACGACGCCCTACCCACCGACGTCTGGGACCCCGGCGAGGACCTGATCCCATTTGGCGGAGAAGGAAGCCATGCCCTGCAGGAGCGCATGGTGGGCGCCCTCACCAATCTCATGGGCGCCGAGGGGATCGAAACCCTCCTAGCAGTAAGCCACGGCAGCGCTAGCCGCCAATTCATCAAGGCTGCAGCCCCAGAGGGCTTCGAACTCCCAACAAAACTCCCCAACTGCGCCATCATGATCTTTGATTTTGAGGATTCGCAAGAAGAATGCGACACGTCCCAATGTAAGTTCACCTTGCAGCAGATCATCGATCCTCAACAAAGTCTTTAGCCTGAGCGAGCAGAGTTAAGCAGGCATCAACGTGTCGTCTCCCGAGCTTTGGCTTGACACGCTGAACATCTACAAGGATAACCTTGAGGCCGTCGAGGCGTTCCTGGCCGACGCCCGCGCCATGGGCGACGGTCGCCTCAATGTGGTGCTCACCGGTGCCGGCACCTCCGATTACGTGGGTGAGGTTGTCGTCCTCAACCCCGACCTATCCCTCGTCGAGACCTATCTCGGTGGCGAGAGCGTCTACACTGAGAAGTAGCTGCTGACCTATTTGCGATTTGATGCGAATAATGAGACCCCGATTCGGCTTTATCGAATCGGGGTCTTTGCTGTGGTGTCCAGCTAAATCAAAACAGGCCTATTCTGCGACGATGATGCGAGTTGATTCGAGAACCATGGAACGCTGTTTGTCGTTGACATTTGCATCGGTGATGAGTGCGTCCATTTGATCGAGATTGAAGAAGCCGAAGAAGTCCATCTGTCCGATCTTGCTTGAATCGCAGACAAGGTAACGCTTGGCGGCGCGATCGCAAGCGAGCGCCTGTAAGCGTCCTTCCTCAAGGTTAGAACAGGAGATGGATTGGGCGAGTACGCCGTTGGTGCCGATAAAGCAAGTGTCGATACCGAGCGGGGCGAGAGCATCTTCGGCGATGGGCCCGACGAAAGAACCCGATCGTTTGCGATACTGTCCTCCCAGGGCCCAGATCTCCACATCGTTACGCGTCTGGAGCATGTTCAGCACGATGATGCTGTTTGTGATGACGCGCAGCCGCATGCGCGGCAGCGCACGGGCGATGAGAGCGCAAGTCGAACCGGGTCCGAGGAAGATGGTGTCGCGCTCTCTGATGAGGTTGACAGCGGTGCGTGCGATATGCTCTTTTTCAGGGGAGCGGATTGAGAGCTTTTCAAAAAACGGGACCTCTTCGGCAATGGGGGAGCCGCTTGAAAGTCGGATGCCACCGTACTCGCGGATGACGCCAGCGCGTCGCGAGAGCTCATCGAAGTCTCTTCGAGCGGTCATTTCAGATATATCAAAGATTGTTGCGGCTTGGGCAACAGTGACCATTCCGCGCTGAGCGCACAGCTCAAGTAATTGTTCGTGACGTTCGGGTTTAAGCATGGCTTGCCAATTGGATTATGCGGTAATGACGGAGGTATAGGCGCGGAGGGCCTCGATGGTCCGGGGGTCTGCGTCCTCGTTAATGAATGCCGCGGTCATATCCTCCAGTGTGGTGAAAAGGCAGAAGTCGCGCCTTCCGACTTTTTCAGCATCTACAACAAGATAACGCTCCTGAGCTCGAGAAAGAGCGTCTGAGAGGACCATGGCTGCATCGGGACGAGAGCCAAAGACCTCGTTTCCAAAAATACCGGTTGCCGAGACGTAGGCCTTGGGAGCGGATAGACCGTAGGGGCCGCGGCCGTTGTATGGCATGGTGAAAACTCGCGTGGCCAGGTTAATAATCTCGCCGGCAAGGACGACCACGCCGAACAGCGCATGATTGACCTGCTGCTGCGCGGCCTGGAGGAGCATGAGTCCCCGGCCGAGCAAAAGGAGCGCCTGGGCTTGGCCTAAGATTCATGCGGTGATTGTGCGGGCCGGATGCGCCGCCTCGGGTAAGGAGGTGGTTTCCGGCCCGATGAGTGAGGGCTAGCCTGTGCGAAGGGGGGTATGTGCCATGTGCGCGAAGCATATTGGCTTTTTGATAAAACCGGCATCGAGTGCTTGCAACATGCGGTGCAGGTACTGCTTTTACTGCGATGTCGCTGCTCATCGCGAGGAGCGGAGCGCCCGCGTCATGGGCGAAGACGTGGCAAGTGCCATCATCGACCGTGCACTCGCCGTGGCGAGTGATGCGCACATTTCTTTCGCCTTCCAGGGCGGCGAGCCCACCCTGGCCGGCCTTGACTTCTTCCATTCGTTCGTCGCGCGGGTGGAGGAGCGCCGTGAGAACCAGCGGGTGAGCTGGGCGTTGCAGACCAACGGCTACCTGATCGAAGAGGAATGGGCCGAGTTCTTCCGCGAGCACGGGTTCCTCATCGGAGTCTCGGTTGACGCTTATCGCGACCTGCACGATTCGATGCGTCCCGATGCGCACGGTGCCGCTACGTACGCGCGCGTCATGAGCGGCGTTCGCCTGCTGCGCGAGCGCGGCGTGGACGTCAACATACTCTCGGTCCTCACCTCGCAGATGGCGGCGCATCCACAGCGCGTCTTCTCCTTCATCAAGCAGGAGAAGATCACCCATATCCAGTTCATCCCGTGCCTGCCGGGCCTCGACGATGAGCGGGACACGTTCTCGCTCGACCCGCGTGCCTTCTCCTCGTTCTACCGCCGCTTGTTCGACTTGTGGTGGCGCGAGCTCGGTGCTGGGCGCTATGTGAGCATCTGGCTGTTCGAGAACGTCATGCAGATGGCGCTCGGGCAGTTTCCGTCGCAGTGCGGTATGCTCGGCCGCTGCGCTCCGCAGTTCGTGGTGGAAAGCGACGGTTCGGTGTATCCGTGCGACTTCTATGCGCTGGATGAGTACCGCGTGGGCGATATTCGCGTCGATTCCCTTGAGGCAATGGCGACCTGTGAGACCATGCGCATGTTTTTGAACGAGCCGCGTCGCGATTGCGCGCGGTGCGCCGATTGCCCCTTTGAGGGCATTTGCCATCGCAACTGCAAGCGCCTGAACATCGCCTATTACGATGCGGGCTACTGCGGGCTGCGTGAGTTTTTGGAGTACGCCTATCCCGGCCTGCAGCGCGTGGCTCGCATGTTCACGCGGCGCTGATCCTGCCCGGGTTTTGCCTCGTCGTAGTTGTGTGGGGCTCTGCGCCCCTCCCGCCTTGACCACTCAATCTTCATCCCGTTCCCGTGAGTTTGGAGTTCCCTATGCCCCAGCAACCCAACGTTCTCCTTATCATGTGCGACCAGATGCGCGGCGACTGCCTGGGTATCGACGGCCATCCGGACGTGCAGACGCCCTACTTGGACACGCTCGCCGCCGACGGCATGCTGTTCGAGAACGCCTACTCCGCCTGCCCGAGTTGCATCCCGGCGCGCGCCGCCCTCTTTTGCGGCAAGACGCCCGCGGGCACGGGCCGCGTGGGTTACCAGGACGGTATCGCGTGGGAGTACGACCATATGCTCGCGCAGGAGATGCGCGACGGCGGCTACCAGACCGCCGTGGTAGGCAAGATGCACGTGCATCCGCCGCGTTTGGGCTGCGGCTTCGAGCACATGCGCCTGCATGACGGCTACATCGGCCACTACCGCAAGGCGAACCTGCCGTACTGGATGCACCAGAACGTCTCCGACGACTACATGCGCTTCCTCAAAAATGAACTGGGCGAATTCGCCGACGTGAACGGTTCGGGCGTTGAGAACAACTCCTGGATCACCCATCCCTGGGCCTACGAGGAGCGCCTGCACCCCACCAACTGGGTGGTGGACGAGTCCATCCGCTTTTTGGAGACCCGCGATCGCACGCGCCCGTTCTTCCTCATGACGAGCTTCGTGCGGCCCCACCCGCCCTTCGACGCGCCGCAGACCTACTTCGATCTGTACCGCGACATGGAGCTGCGCGCGCCTGCCGCTGGCGATTGGGATGACGCCGATGCCACCGAGCGCGATGGCATGATCTTGGACAGCGTGCACGGCTGCCGCGACGCCGAGCTGCGCCGCGAGGCCATGGCGGGCTATTATGCCTGCATCACACATATGGACCACCAGATCGGCCGGCTCATCACGGCGCTCGAGAACGACGAGACCTACCACGACACCGTGATCGTGTTCTGCTCCGACCACGGCGAGATGCTCTTTGACCACAGTCTCTTTCGCAAGGTGTTGCCCTACGAGGGCTCCGCGCGCATCCCCTTCATCGTGCACGTGGGCAAAAACGTCGATGTGCCGGGCGGCGAGCGCGTTCGCGGCGTGAGCGAGAGCACGGTGGAACTCATGGACCTTATGCCCACCATCCTCGAGGCGTGCGACCTGCCCGTGCCCGAGGGCGTGGAGGGCGCCTCGCTCATGGGCGAGCTTACCGGCGCCGCGCCGCTGAACCGTGCATACCTGCACGGCGAGCACAGCGGCAGCCGCGAGCAGTCCAACCAGTGGATCGTGACCCCGCATGACAAGTACATCTGGTTCACACGGACCGGGGTGGAGCAGTATTTCGACCTGGACGCCGATCCGCGTGAGGAGCACGACCTCATCGACGCTCCGGAGCGCGCCGCGCGCATCGCCGTGCTCCGTGCCTGCCTGATTGAGGAGCTCGCTGGTCGCGAAGAGGGATATGTTCGTGACGGCGAGTTGGTGGCGGGACGTGCGCCCGCCGTTATGCTTGAGCGCCCCCGGCCCTCGCGCCTCCAACGTTAAGAGAAAGGCCTATCCATGGATATGAAGACGATCGGCATTGTGGTCGTAGTGGTTGCGGTCGGGTTCACCATTTACATGGAGGTCCAAAAGCGCACAACCTTCGCCAAGCTCGAGGCGTACCTGCGCGAGGGCGACCTCAACAACTACCTCAAGGTCCTGAACCGCCCGCTCACTAGCGTGCTGTACCCCAAGTACAACGTGCTTTTCATGCGCTTGAACGCAGCTCTTGCCATGGATGACGTCGAGGCATCCGAGCGCATCATCCGCGAGATGGGTTCGCTCAAGATGAGCGAGGAGCAGACACTCGCGCTGGCGGCAAAGGCGTTCTCCTTCTACGTGGAGATCGGGGATGAGCCCCACGCACGCGAGGTGCTCTCCTACCTCGAGGAGCACGGTGATCGCGAGGCTGCGCGTGCCGACCGTCGCACCTATGACGTCTTCCTCAAGGGCTCGTATGCCTATATCGACGAGATGGAGCGCGCGTTGTCGGAGGCGGCTGGCATGGAAGAGGCCCTGCTCTGCCAGATGCTCTCGGTTCAGTACGAGAACAAGGGTGACGAGGGGCGCGCCGCGTCCTATTGCGAGCGCGCTGAGCGGACGCTCGCAGCAGCCATGCCTGACAAGTAGGGAAGAGTCTAGGCGCTTCATATGCTAGCAATCGTATTCGCCATTGCGTTTTTCGCCTCTACCATCAGTGCCATCTGCGGTGTCGGCGGGGCATCATCATTAAGCCCGTGATGGACGCCGTGGGTGTCGCCGACGTGGCGACCATCAACTTCCTGTCCGGATGCACCGCGAGGACAACATCGGGCACTTCGCCATGAGCGTTTCCACCGCGCTGCTGCTCGACGTCGTCTACGCGTGCATCTTCAACCAGGATTACTTCGCTAACTACTAGCGGCGTGTCGAGACGGTGCGCGGGCCATTGATGGACTCGGCAGGCAGATTGGCGGGGACGCCTAGCCCTTGGCGCAACGGTGCTCCGCATGAGCGGCGTAAATAGGGACATATCGCGCAGCAGCGTTCGAGATATGTAAAAGTCCACAACCATACGCTGCGGTTTTGAATGATACGAACGCTTGCAATTCGTTGCATAGGGTGTTGCTCGATCGATAGGAGCTTGTTCGGATGGGTCCTCAATACATCTTGGTCTTCGCGGTATGCTTCCTGGCGTCGCTTCTGGGGCCGCTCTGTGGCATCGGCGGCGGCGTGATCATCAAGCCCGTGGTCGACGCGATGAACGTCATGAGCGTGAGCACGGTGAGCTTCCTCTCGAGCATGTCGGTGCTCATCATGTCGCTCTCCACGCTCGCGCAGAACGCGGCGAGCGGGCAGTCTGATATCGACGCGCGGGCGATGTCGCCCATCGCCGTCAGCTCCGCGGTGGGCGGCGTGATCGGCAAGATGTTGTTCAACCGGCTGGGGTCCGTGTTCCCCGACGCCGAGCTCGTCGGCGCGGTCCAGGCCGCCGTGCTCATCGTGCTCGCCGTCCTCGTGCTGGCCTACACGCTCAACAAGGCGCGCATCAAGGGCCTCAAGCTCGAGAATGCGTGGGCGCAGGCGCTCATAGGGTTCTGCGCCGGGGCGTGCTGGTCCTTCCTCGGCATCGGCGGCGGCCCCTTCAACCTGGCCATCCTCGTCTTCTTCTTCGCCATGGAGAGCAAGCCCGCCGCGCAGGCGTCGCTGTTCATCATCGCGTTCTCGCAGACGGCGAGCCTCATCTACACGCTGGCCACGGGCAGCGTGCCCGCGTTCCTCCCCGTGGTCCTGCTGGGCATGGCGGCGATGGCGGTGCTTGGGTCGGTCGTGGGGCGCCGCCTGCTGCGCCGGATGGACTCGGCGGCGGTCGATAAGCTCTACGTGTTCGCCCTCGTGCTCATCATCGTGATCTGCACGTACAATTTCATCCGGTTCTCGGTGCTCTAGTTCTTCGCCCCGAAACGGGATGCCGCGATAATGGAGCTGGAGCGCGGGCCTTCCTCTTCTGCCTTGAGGAGGTCGCCGTGTCCCGCTCGTCTCATGAGCGCCGATGGTGTTGAAGTCCTCTTGGCAATAAGTCGCGGCAGCGTCAGCCGCCAATTCAAAAAAGCCACAGGCGGAAGGCAAACCGCTTCAAAGCAAATTCACCCTCCAACAAATAGTGGATCCCCAACAAAGTCTTTAGCCTGAGCGAGCAGAGTTAAGCAGGCGTCAACGTGTCGTCTCCCAAGCCCGGCAGAGCAGCAACCTTAATATATTTCGCCGCCGCTCTGCCGGCCCCAGGCGACTCCGCGCACTTTACCTGCGTAAACAATGTGAGTGAAATATGAATCTCGATGGATACGCCCGCAGCCGTGTATACTAAACAGCTGTGTGAAACCAGGGGAGTATTCTGGCTGGACAAAATGCCTGCTTAATAGGGTTGTCAGGTAGTCCGGGCGCAATACAAGACTGGGGAGCACGTCGTGTAAGTAGTGGTCCTCTAGGGGCGTACGCTCGGTGGTGTACGCATTGTCCCAAGACCACGCGAGAGTTGGGATCATATCTTGATCAGCATGATTCTCGGCCGCAAGATTGGCATGACCCAGGTTTGGGACGAGGACGATAACGTCGTTCCCGTCACGGTCATCCAGGCTGGCCCCTGCGCTGTCTCGCAGGTTAAAACTCAGGCAACCGACGGCTATGACGCCGTCCAGATCGGTTTCGGCGACATCAAGGCCAAGAACGTGAACAAGCCCATGGCTGGTCACTTCGCCAAGGCTGGCGTCGAGCCTGTCCGTTTCCTTCGTGAGGTCCGCGTCGAGAACGGCGAGGAGCACAAGGTCGGCGAGGTCGTCACCGTCGCTGATTTCGCTGATGTCGAGAAGGTCGACGTCATCGGTACCTCCAAGGGTAAGGGCTTCCAGGGTCGCATCAAGCGCTGGGGTCAGCGCCGCGGTCCTATGACGCATGGTTCTCACTTCCAGCGTCACCCCGGTTCTATCGGTCAGTGCGCCTATCCTGCGCGCGTCCTCAAGGGCGTCAAGATGGCCGGTCACATGGGTAACGAGCGCGTTACCGTCAAGAACCTTTCCGTTGTCCGCATCGATGCCGAGCAGAACCTCATCTTGGTCAAGGGCGCTGTCCCGGGTGCCAAGAATGGTCTCGTCGCCATCCGTATGGCCTAAGGGCCCAGCCCATTTAGCCCAGCGTCATACCAAGGAGAACACTTAAATGGCAAAGTTTGAAGTAAAGAACAGCGAGGGCAAGAAGGTCGCCGAGGCCGAGCTCGCCGCTGAGGTGTACGGCATCGAGCCGAACATCCACGTTATGCACCACATCGTCAAGTGCCAGATGGCCTCTTGGCGTCAGGGCACCCAGTCCGCTAAGGGCCGCTCTGAGGTTTCCGGTGGCGGCAAGAAGCCTTGGCGTCAAAAGGGCACCGGCCGTGCCCGCCAGGGTTCCATCCGTGCTGCCCAGTGGCGTCACGGTGGCGTCGTCTTCGCCCCCAAGCCCCGTTCCTACGCCAAGCGTATGAACAACAAGGAGGTCAAGCTGGCTATGCGCTCCGCGCTGTCCGCCAAGCTGGCCGATGGCGAGCTCGTGCTCGTCGACGACTACGGCTTCGAGAAGCCTTCCACCAAGGCTGCTGTCGCCATGCTCAAGGCTCTCGGCCTTGAGGGCAAGCGTCTGACCATCATCGTTCGCGATGAGGACGTCAACGCCTACCTGTCGTTCCGCAACATTCCCAAGACGTTCATCATCACCGCTGACGAGGCCAACACCTACGATCTCGTCAACAACAACGCTGTGCTGATGCCCGCCGACATCGCCGCTCACTTCGGGGAGGTGCTTGCATAAATGACCGCCCACGAGATCATCATCCGTCCGATCGTGTCCGAGCGTTCCTTCTCCGGCATGGAGCTGAACAAGTACACGTTCGAGGTCGCCAAGGATGCTAACAAGTATCAGATCAAGGACGCTGTCGAGGAGATCTTCGGCGTCAAGGTCGTTCGCGTGAACACCCTGACGGTCAAGCCCAAAACCAAGCGTGTGCGCTATGTCGCCGGCAAGACCCGTTCTTGGAAGAAGGCCATCGTCACGCTGGCCGAGGGCGACACCATCGAGGTCTTTGGCAATCAGGCCTAAGACTCGCTGCTGTTGAGTGAGCTCATGCCTCCCAAATAGGGGAGGCGAGAGCTCAAGGTTTCGGGCGTATAAAATGGACACGCCCGGAACCGTGTATACGTCCGGTGTCATCGCACCCGAGGCAGAACCTCGAATCCCTGTCTGCGATGGCTAACGGATTCCTATTGAAAGGGATTGTAATGGCTGTAAAGCACCTTAAGCCGACCTCCGCTGGTAGGCGTTGGCAGACGATCTCCGATTTCTCCGAGATCACCTGCACCAAGCCCGAGAAGTCCCTTCTCGAGCCCCTGCCCAAGAAGGCCGGTCGTAACAACAACGGCCGCATCACCACCCGCCACCAGGGCGGCGGCGTGAAGCGTCGTTACCGCGTGATCGACTTCAAGCGCAACAAGGACGGCGTGCCCGCCAAGGTTGCCACGATCGAGTACGATCCGAACCGTTCCGCTCGCATCGCTCTGCTGCACTACGCTGACGGTGAGAAGCGCTACATCCTGGCCCCCAAGGGCCTCGAGGTCGGTCAGACCATCATGTCCGGTTCTGACGCCGACATCAAGCCGGGCAACGCTCTGCCCCTCGCCGACATCCCCGTCGGTACGCTCATCCACGCCGTCGAGTTCCAGCCGGGCAAGGGCGCTGCTATCGCCCGTTCCGCCGGTAACTCCTGCCAGCTGATGGGTAAGGAGGGCAAGTACGCTATCGTCCGTATGCCTTCCTCCGAGATGCGCCGCATCCTCGTTACCTGCCGCGCCACCGTCGGTGAGGTCGGCAACGCCGATCACGCCAACATCGTCATCGGCAAGGCCGGCCGTAAGCGTCACATGAACGTGCGCCCGACCGTCCGCGGTACCGTCATGAACCCTGTCGACCACCCGCACGGCGGTGGCGAGGGCAAGAACCACACCTCTGGTCGTCCCTCTGTTACCCCCTGGGGTAAGCCGACGAAGGGCCTTCGTACGCGCAAGAAGAAGAAGGTCTCGAACCAGCACATCATTCGTCGCCGTAAGAAGTAATTTCGGATACCGAGTTTTAGGAGAAAGCACTTATGAGCAGAAGTCTCAAAAAGGGCCCGTTCGTGGAGACTCGCCTTCTCTCGCGTATCACCGCGATGAACGAGGCTGGCAAGAAGGACGTCGTGAAGACCTGGTCCCGCGCGTCCACCATCTTCCCCGAGATGGTTGGTCACACCATCGCCGTCCACGACGGCCGCAAGCATGTGCCCGTGTATGTTACCGAGTCCATGGTTGGTCACAAGCTCGGCGAGTTCGCGCCGACTCGTACGTTCCGTGGCCACAAGGCCAAATAGGGGGTTAACCGTAAATGGCAACTAAGTCTATTGAAACTGAGGCCACCGAGGTTCGCGCCGTCGCTAAGTACGTGCGTGTTTCCCCCAGCAAGGCCCGCCTGGTGGTCGATCTGATCCGCCGCAAGCCTGTCACTCAGGCCTTCGACATCCTCCACTTCTGCGACCGCGCCGTCGCCGTGGATGTCGAGAAGGTTCTCCGTTCCGCCGTTGCGAACGCCGAGAACAACAACGGTCTGCGTGCCGACAACCTGGTTGTCGCCGCTGCCTATGTTGACGAGGGTCCGACGCTTAAGCGCATCCGTCCCCGCGCCAAGGGTTCCGCTTCTCGCATTCTGAAGCGTACTTCCCACATCACCGTCGTCGTTGCTCCTCGAAAGGAGGCGTAAAGCTGTATGGGTCAGAAAGTCTACCCCACCGGCTTCCGTCTTGGCATCACCGAGAACTGGCGCTCCCGCTGGTTCGCAGAGAAGGATTACGCTAAGACCCTCGGTAACGATCTCGAGATCCGCAAGTACCTCGAGAAGCGTCTTTCCCGCGCAGCTGTCTCCCGCGTCGAGATCGAGCGCGCTGGCGACAAGGTGAAGGTCATTATCCTCACCGCTCGCCCCGGCGTTGTCATCGGTAAGAAGGGTGCCGAGATCGATACCCTCCGCACCGAGCTCGAGAAGGTCGCTGGCGTCTCCAAGGGCCAGCTCTCCGTCGACGTTGTCGAGATCAAGCGCCCCGAGCTCGACGCCAACCTCGTTGCTCAGTCTATCGCCGAGCAGCTCGAGGGCCGCGTTGCCTTCCGTCGCGCTATGCGCAAGGCTGTCCAGTCCGCCCGCAAGGCCGGCGCTAAGGGCATCCGTATCCAGTGCTCCGGTCGTCTCGGCGGTGCCGAGATGGGCCGTCGTGAGTGGTACCGCGAGGGTCGCGTGCCTCTGCACACCCTCCGTGCCAAGATCGACTACGGCACGGCTGTCGCCAGCACCACCATGGGCGCTTGCGGCGTGAAGGTCTGGATTTACCTGGGCGAGAAGCTCCCGGGCCAGCCTGTTCCCAACCCTGCACTCGAGGGCTCTTCCCGTCCTCGTCGTCGTAACTCCGAGAGGAGGGGTCAGTAGTGCTTGCCCCTAAGCGTATTCTTCACCGCAAGGTGCAGCGTGGCTCCATGAAGGGCCAGGCCAAGGGTAATACCGAGCTGCATTTCGGCGAGTTTGGTATCCAGGCTCTCGAGGCCCATTGGATCACCAACCGTCAGATCGAGGCCGCTCGTATTGCCATGACCCGCTACATGAAGCGTGGCGGTCGTGTCTACATCACGATCTTCCCCGATAAGCCCATCACCAAGAAGCCTGCCGAGACTCGCATGGGTTCTGGTAAGGGTAACCCCGAGGAGTGGGTGGCCGTCGTCAAGCCCGGCCGCATCATGTTCGAGGTCAAGGGTGTTCCCGAGGAGGTCGCTCGCGAGGCTCTGCGTCTTGCGCAGCACAAGCTCCCCATCAAGACCAAGATTGTTGCTGCCAAGAACGCTGAGCAGCGCATCGAGAAGGAGATGGCTGAGGAGGCCGCTCTCGAGGCCAAGTGGGCTGCTGAGGACGCCGCCGCCGCCAAGGAGGAGAACTAATGAAGCCCGCAGAGATTCGTGAGCTCTCGGACGCTCAGCTCGTTGAGAAGCTGAAGGAAATGCGCGCCGAGCTCTTTAACCTTCGTTTCCAGATGGCTACCAGCCAGCTGGACAACACCGCTCGCGTCAACACCGTGAAGAAGGACATCGCTCGCGTCCTCACGGAGCAGCGCGCCCGCGAGATCGCAGCGGAGAAGTCCGCTGTCGCCGAGTAGGACCTAAGGAGAGAACATGACTGATTCGCGTAACTCGCGTAAGGTCCGTACGGGTGTCGTTACCTCCGTCTCCGGTGCCAAGACCATTGTTGTCACCATCACCGAGCGCAAGCGTCACCCCAAGTACGGCAAGATGATGACCAGCTCCAAGAAGCTGCACGCTCACGACGAGGAGTGCACGGCTGGCGTGGGCGACACCGTCCGCGTTATGGAGACCCGTCCTATGTCCAAGATGAAGCGTTGGCGCCTCATCGAGGTCGTCGAGCGCGCTAAATAAGCAGTCGCTCTTACGACTTGTACGTTTCCGAAGATGTGCGTATGCCTGGCTTGCATACCACAGGCCGTATAAAGGCAGCGCACCTCTCTTCGGTTCTTAGTTCGGAGGAACATCTACCATGATTCAGATGCAAACCATGCTGAACGTCGCCGACAACTCCGGCGCTCGCAAGATTCGCTGCATCAAGGTGCTTGGCGGTTCCAAGCGTCGTTATGCAGGCATCGGCGATGTGTTCATCGGTGCTGTCCAGGAGGCTACCCCTGGCGCCAACGTCAAGAAGAAGGACGTTGTCCGTTGCGTCGTCGTTCGCACCGTTAAGGAGATCCGCCGCAAGGATGGCTCCTACATTCGCTTTGATGAGAACGCCTGCGTTGTCATCAACAACGATGGTTCGCCCGTCGGCACCCGTATCTTCGGGCCCGTCGCTCGCGAGCTTCGTGACAAGAAGTACATGAAGATCGTCTCGCTCGCTCCCGAGACCCTGTAGTTAGGGGAGATATATGTATATCAAGAAGGGCGATAAGGTCCAGGTTCTCTCTGGTAAGGATCGCGGCAAGCAGGGCGTTATCCTGCGTGCTCTCCCCGCCGAGAACAAGGTCGTTGTCGAGGGCGTTTCGGTCGTCAAGAAGGCCGTCAAGCCCAACGCTGCCAACCAGCAGGGCGGCATCGTTTCGCAGGAGGCTCCCATCGACGCCTCCAACGTCAATCTCGTTTGCCCCGAGTGCGGTAAGGTTACCCGCGTCGGTCACGAGAAGGACGGCAAGAACAAGCTGCGCGTCTGCAAGAAGTGCGGCCACAAGTTCTAAGCTGCCCGCAACATCATGTTGCTAGCAAAGGCCCGGATGCCCCACGGCACCCGGGCCTTTTTCTATCCCCACTCATTGGGGACAGACTTACATGAGTGGCCGTCGCTTGGCATTCATTGGGGACCATTCATTGGGGACAGACTTAAATGACCAGTCGTTGGGGACAGTCCCTATGTGCCGGCAGTTTGGGACGGTCCTTTGATGTCTGGTGCCCCCAGAGGGGTGGAGTAATACAGCCTACTCTGTCTTTTATGGCTATGGTGTTCGTTCCTTAATGTTTCACAAGGATCGTCGCATGCGCATTTATGCGCATAGCCTTGCGCGATAATGCGCATAGCTGCACAGACATCTGCCAAACATGGCAAAATTTAGACCGATAAGCAAATAAACACGCAAATACGAGTAGATACGCGCACAATTGTGCGAATATAGGGTTGTTAGAAATGAAGGACTTCCGATGACTTAGGAGGCACATATGGCAGATTCCAAACAGGCTCCGCTCGACGCTGCGGCAGCCGCTAAGGCAGCGTTCGCTTCGGTCCAGGACAAGCCATTCCCCGATGATATCTTTACGGCTCCCGAGCTTCGCTGGGCCGTGATCGGTTGCGGTGTTATCGCTAACCAGATGGCCCAGTCTCTCGCCCTTGCCGGCCGCAAGCTTGCGGGCGTCGCCAACCGTACGCTGTCCAAGGCTCAGGCTTTTGCCGAGCAGTATGGCATCGAGAAGGTCTATGACGCGGTCGAGGATCTCTATGCCGATCCGAACATCGACGCGATCTATATCACCACCCCGCATAACACGCATATCACCTACCTGCGCGCCGCTCTGGCAGCTGGCAAGCACGTGCTCTGCGAGAAGGCCATTACTCTCAACTCCGCCGAGCTTGACGAGGCCCGCGCCATTGCCGACAAGCATAACGTGGTCCTTATGGACGCCACTACGGTGCTCCACATGCCCTTGTATCAGGAGCTGCGCCGCCGCATGGATGCCGGCGAGTTTGGCCGCATGAATCTCGCCCAACTCAACTTTGGCAGCTACAAGGAGTACGGTGATTTGACCAATCGCTTCTACAACCGCAACCTTGCCGGTGGCGCCATGCTCGACATTGGCGTGTATGCCCTGTCCGTCATGCGCCTCTTTATGGCAAGTCAGCCCGCTGAGGTTGTCTCGCTGGGCAACACCTGCGAGACCGGCGTTGACGTTGCGGGCGGCATCGTCTGCCGTAATGCCGAACAGCAGCTGGGCGTGGTGAGCCTCACGCTCCACTCCAAGCAACCCAAGCGCTCGGTCATCAGCTTCGACAAGTGCTATATCGAGGTCAACGATTATCCGCGTGCCGATCACGCGACCATCGTGTGGACTGCAGACGGTCACCGTGAGGAGGTCCACGCTGGCACCGAGGCATACGCTCTGTGCTACGAGATGGCCGACCTGGAGAGGGCCGTTGCCGGCGATGATTCGAAGCGTGAGCTTCTGGGCTATGCTTCTGATGTTATGGAGCTTATGACCAAGCTCCGCGCCGACTGGGGAGTTGTGTACCCCGAGGAGGAATAAGCGATGCTTGCGGAAGATAGGCTCAACGCGATCGTGTCGATGGTGCAGCGAGCCGGCTCGGTTACCGTGCCGGAGCTTGCTGAGGCCCTGGGCGTGACGGCGTCTACCATTCGGCGCGACCTGCAGACGCTCGACCGAGCACACCGTATCGCCAAGGTGCACGGAGGCGCGACAAGTCTGGAGCGCGCGCACGTGACGCGCGACCTAACGCTTAATGAGCGCAGCGACCTCCATAACGACGACAAGGAGCGTATCTGCGCCCGTGCGGCGGCACTTGTGGAGCCCGAGAGCTTTGTATACATCGACTCGGGTTCGACGACGCTCAGGCTCATCGAGCATCTTCCACACCTTGAAGATGTCACCTATGTGACCGATTCCGTGCTCCATGCTCAACGCCTTGCTTTGCGCGGCATGCGTACCGTGGTGCTGGGTGGCGAGCTCAAACCCGAGACCGAGGCGCTCGTTGGCCCCGATGCCTTGGCAACCTTAGACCGCTACAACTTCAACTGTGGCTTTTGGGGCTCTAACGGCATTGCCGCCGAGCAGGGCTTCACGGCGCCCGATATCGAGGAGGCGCAAGTAAAGCGTATCTCGATGCGCCATACGGCCAAGCGCTTCGTAATCTCGGACGCCAGTAAATTTGGCATGGTGGCGCCCGTCAAGTTCGCGGACTTCCGCGATGCAACGATCATCACCGCGGGCGAGGTGCCCGCCAAGTACCGGGCAATGGACAACGTCGTCACGGTCTAGCGGCGGGGCAAGGTCAAAACCATTTAGTTTTCTCAATAGAAAAGCGGCAACGTCCATTACGGGCGTTGCCGCTTTCGTTGTCTGCCGGTTTGTCTAAGTCTGTAACAACTGGACCGTTAAAAGTGGGCTAGGTGTTACAGATCGAGATACTTACGAACCGCGCCGCCCCTTTGTCTCAATCTGTAACATCTGGGACTGATTTTGCCGAGTTACTGTTACAGATTGAGATTATTCCCTTGAGGGGATTCGAATGTCTCGATCTGTAACAGATAGACCGGAAAATGGGTTCTAACTGTTACAGATCGAGACGTTTTGGGACCGCGGCTGAGCCATTGCGGCAAAACCACCATAAAGGTGCTTGTCCCCTTTGTGGTGGTTTAGGGCTCCCAGGGGCAGGGGGCTTCGATGTGGATGTGCTCGCCGGTTACGGGATGCGTAAAGGACACGCTGTGGGCATGGAGCATGAGGCCGCAGGGGCGCGGCGTTCCGTACAGGTCGTCGCCAACCAGGGGATGATGCTCGCTTGCCAGGTGCACGCGAATCTGATGCTTGCGGCCGGTGAGCAGCTCGACATCAATATACGAGCGCGTGGGCAGGCCTCGACGGCTCTTAAGACGCTTGAGCACCTTTACGCGTGTTTGAGACGGCTTGCCGCTGGCGCCGACGCGCATCTTTCGACTGTCGTGACGGTCGCGGGCGATGGGCTTGTCGATGAGCTTTTCGTTCCAGTCGATCTTGCCCTCGGCCAGCGCCAGGTAGTGCTTTTCGAACGCGTGGTCGATGATCATCTGATCAAAGGCGGGCTGCGTCTGCTTGTCGAGTGAGAACAGCACCACGCCGGTGGTGTCACAGTCCAAGCGGTTGAGCGGCTGCATGTCGGTCGCGGCAAAGCCGTCGCCCATCGCCAGCAGCAGGTCGCTGGCGTAGTCGGTGAGCGTGCGCTCGCCGGTGCCATCGCCGTGGACGATTATGCCGGCAGGCTTGTCGATGGCCATGAGCCAGGCGTCGCAGTAGAGGACTTGAGGTTCTTCGTTCACGTGTAAGCCTTTCGGTTAGCTAATTCCCACAAACATGCAGCCCGAGGTCGCCCCGCGTAGGCGGGCGGCGGGCTTGCGACCGGCCTGCGCGGCCTCAACGGCGCGACGGACGCGGGCGACGGCACGGCCCACCTCATCCGTCTCGAGCAGCGTTCCGTCCACCATGAGACGGCGCACGCCGGCGTCGAGCAGCTGTGGAACCTGCGGTGTGAGGTCGATGGGGTAGGCGTCGTACAGGCGAGAGCGGCCGTGGATGTCGGTGCGGACGGGCATGACCTTTCCGTCGATATTCTTGAGCGAGAGCTTACGGGCACGCAGGCGGCAGCTGGCACAATCGTGGATGCAACCGTTGGCAACCTGCAGAATGCAATGCTCGCTTGTCATGACGCGCGGGCGGCCAAAGACGGTGATGCCCAGAGCCGCGGGCGCGGCGGCGCCGAGCGAGACAATCTCGTCGAGCGTGATCTCGGGCGAGAGCCAAAACGCGCCGGCTCCGCGTTCGGCGAGTGCCTCCATGCAGGGCGTGTTGTGCACCGGCAGGCAAGAGCGAATCTCGGCCGTGGCGCCAACCTGGGCGGCCAGGGCAAGCTCAGAGATGTTGCCAATAGCGACCGTGGCGCCAGCAACAACCCATGGGTCAACGCGGACGTGGCCAACGGCGCGGCAGACCTCATCGAGCACGGGTACGATGCCCTGCTCAAACGTATCGGCGGGGGAGAGCTTGGCCGCATCGAGCGCGTCGGTGGTCATGTAGATGCGCGTTGCACCCTCCGCCCGCGCTGCCTCGGCGGCCTCGAGCGAGGTGACGGTGGCGCAGATCTGCGGCTCGTCGCGGTAGTGCTCGGGCGCGGGGCGGGAATCACTGGTGACAATCGCCGGCAGCTCGAGCGTTTTCGCGCGCTCCGCGTACGGCGCCAGAATGGCCTCTTCCAGTGCCTTGCAAGCGGCGGCGCGCACCTTATGTACGGCGGAGAAACCCATGCCACAGCCCTCATCGAGCGCCACCTCAAAGCTCGCAGCCTCAAAGGGAGAGGAACCCATGCGGCCGACGTGCTCAACCAGATCGGACGCCTCGACCGCACGGGTCTTGGCGGCTTCGACAATAAAGCCCGTGGCCGTGGCCGTAAGCGAAGGGTCGTCGCAGCAGGTGAGTGTGACGGCAAACGGCTCGCCCAGGCGCGCCACGACGGATACATCAACAGCTCGGCGGCGCAGCACATCGCGCTTGAGCGCGGCGCTGGCAGCGTCAATAGCGCGCTGGCTTCGAATCACGCGCACGCGGCAGCCCTCGGGCATGCTACGGGGCACGCGACACTCGATAACATCGCCGGCAGCGGCATCATCGGCGGCGATGGTGGTCAGGAACTGGTCGAACTCATCGTCGTGGCGAAGCTCCAGCAGGTCGCCCTTGCCCACGGGCTCAAACAACTCAATGCGGGCGATGGCGGCGCGGCGACGGCGGTCGTCGGGCTTGAGTCCGCGCACATCGCGGTTGGCCAGGCGGCTGCCGAGCACCGTGCCCACGATCTGGCCGCGGTTGTTGGAGCGCTCGTAACTCATCATCTCGTCACCCGAGGTGCCGTCTTGGTAGGCGTGCGTAAAGTCACGGTTAAAGCAGCGCTTGAGCTGGCGCTGACGGGCGGCTTCCTCGTCCTTAGAGGTCGAAACATCGGCCAGCATATCGTCAATCTGATGACGATACACGTCGACGATGGAATACACGTAATCGGGAGCCTTCATGCGGCCCTCGAGCTTGAGCGATGCGGCGCCGGCGTCATACAGACGGCGAACAAGCTGCGAAGTGTTGGTGTCGCGCGGGCACAGCGCGCGCTCGCGACCGGCAGGGGAGAGCGAGCGGCCGTTCTCGTCGATCAGCTCGTAAGGCAGGCGACAGGGTTGAGCGCACATGCCGCGGTTGGCCGAGCGGCCCGCCATGGCAAAGCTCGAAAGCAGACACAGGCCAGAGTAGCAAAAGCAGATGGCGCCATGGCTAAAGACCTCAAGGTCCACATCGGGCGCGGCATCGTGAATGGCGGCAATCTCGTCGATGGAAAGCTCGCGCGAGAGGGTCACGCGGTCGGCGCCCTGCTCGCGGCACCAAAGGGTTCCGCGGTCGTCGTGGATGTTTGCCTGGGTCGAGATATGCGTCTCGATGCTGGGCATCGTGCGCTTGACCTCAAAGAACAGGCCCCAGTCCTGGATGATGAAGGCGTCGGCGCCCAGCGTGGAGCAGCGATGGATGAGCTGCAGCGCATCGCTCATCTCGGATTCCTTGATGACGATGTTGACCGTGACGTAGACGCGCGAGCCGGCCAGATGCGCGGCGCGGCAGGCCTGCTCAAAGGCCTCGTCGGTAAAGTTGGTGGCCTTGCGGCGGGCGTTGAAGCTGCCCATGCCGCAGTAGATGGCGTCTGCCCCGGCGGCGAGCGCGGCGGCAAAGGGCTCCGGGCCTCCGGCGGGCGCCAAAAGCTCGGGTCTGCGGTTGGTGGTTCGACTGGCGGTTGCGGTCATATCCTGCCTTTCAAAATGCTCAGATACTCAAAAGTATAGTGGTGCCGTCGCGGCAGGCGATGCCCGTGCTCTAAGCGGGATAAAGTCTTCAGCAGCTTGGACTGGCTGCTTCACATGAGAACCGTTCAGCGGTCCGGGGAAACCGTTGGACGATAAAATATTCTCGCAACGTGATAATAATCTTGCATCGCGCGGAAACCTTGAGTACTATCCCAATCAAGCGCGGTGTTCAGACCGAACTGTGCCTCCCGGTGTGAACGCCGCGCTCCCGTTCCCTTTTACTTGTAA
The DNA here is from genome assembly GCF_040092375.1 of Collinsella sp. CLA-ER-H5. Lineage (NCBI taxonomy): Bacteria > Bacillati > Actinomycetota > Coriobacteriia > Coriobacteriales > Coriobacteriaceae > Collinsella > Collinsella sp. CLA-ER-H5. Next base: position 14,884 of record NZ_JBBNLR010000002.1, on the reverse strand, counting down.
GGAGAAAAACATGAGCAAGACCGTCGTGTCTTCCGATAACGCACCCGCAGCCATCGGCCCGTATTCCCCCGGTATCCAGACTGGCAACATGGTGTTCCTGTCCGGCCAGCTGGGCATCGACCCCGCAACCGGTAAGATGCCCGAGGGCGTCGAGGCCCAGGCCAAGCAGTCCCTTGCTAACGTCGAGGCCCTGCTGACCGCTGCCGGCGCCACGTTTGCCGATGTCGTCAAGACCACGGTCTACCTGGCCGACATCGCCGACTTTGCCGCCGTGAACGAGATTTACGCCTCCAAGTTCGAGGCTCCGTTCCCCGCGCGCAGCGCTTTCCAGGTTGCCGCCCTTCCGGCTGGCGGTCTGGTCGAGATCGAGGTTGTCGCCGCTCTCTAAGGTGTTGGTAACAACTAAACATGACATGCAAAAAGACCCTGCAGCGCGTGCGAGCTGCAGGGTCTTTTGTCAAGCGATGCGACAAAAATGATCCGTTTCCCTTCGTCCCCAAGGGATCACGTTTAGCCCTCCTTGCGGACTTTTTGCAGGTAGCGGTAGACGCTGGGCTCCGAGATGCCCAGCGCGGTGGCGACGCAGGCCACGGCGCCCTTGAGCATGAACACCCCGTTACCGTTGAGGTGGCGAATGACGTCCACGCGGTCGCTCTGACCAAGCGACGCTACATCCAGCCCGCGCGCGCTCAGCAACTCGGCAATGCTGCGGTCGATGAGCTCCTGTGTGGACTCCGAAAGGCTTTCGACCTCGATAGGGGCGGGCTCCGTGCGCGTTGGCGCCGCGTCGAAGCACGCCATGAGCTGCTGCGCCATGGCGTTGATGGAGCGCACGGTCGAGAGGTCGGTGTTGACGCAGAGCATACCGACGATCTCGTCATTCTCGCGGATAAAGTACGTCGCTGACTCCAACGTCTTGCCGCCGGCACCGCGCCCCTCGTAGCCCGTAATAAACGGCAGGTCGCGATACTTGGCGTCGTGCATGATCTTGAGTGCCAGATCGGTGGCGGGACCGCCGACCTTGCGGCCGCTCACGATGCCGTTGCGAATATCGACGATGGCGTGGTCGGGATCCGAGAAATCGTGCAGCACGATTTCGCTGTTTTTGCCGAGTATCTGCTCCAGAAAATCGACCATCGGCAAAAAGCGACGTACGGTCTCGTTCACGGGCAACTCCTTTGGGTGAAATCGGAAATGTTCATAACAATTTTTTCTCATGGTAACACGCTGCCCATCATCTCGTATATCCGCAGGTACATTGCGTAATGCAGACGAACGGTAGGAATTTAGCGGTAAACGGTTGACCAAAAGAAATGTTAGATGTTATTTTGACCAGACACTTTCCTGACCTGCGGAAATGCGTAATTTCAGCTGAAGAATAGTCTGATAACAAAAAATTATTATTGAGAATGAGAATCATCTTTAATACGATATGCAATGAAGGCACAACCTCAACCCCGCACTGCGTCACAATAGAGCGTTAGATGCGAAAACAACTACTTCGAGGATTGGTGGTCAAATGACCCAGGAGACGGTTACGAACGGCACTGAAGCCCTGTTCACTCGCGAAGGCATGCCTCCCGTTAAGGAAATGATCCCGTGTGCCCTTCAGCACGTACTGGCATCGTTTGCCGGCATCATTACCCCGGCGGTCATCATGGCCGGCGTCTACGGCTTTAATAGCCAGCAGAGCACCGACATCATCCAGGTCGCGCTCATTCTTTCGGCGATCGATACGGCCCTTCAGGCCTTCGCTCCCTTCCGTCGCATCGGCGGCGGCCTGCCCATCGTCATGGGCGTTTCGTTCGCGTTCCTGCCGGCTCTGCAGGCCATGGGTGCCTCGGGCTTTAGCTTTGGTGCGCTGCTGGGCGGCGAGATCGTCGGCGGCGCCGTCGCGGTCCTCTTTGGTCTGGCCTACAGCAAGATCAAGTGGCTGTTCCCGCCCGTCGTGACCGGTACGGTCATCTTCTCCATCGGCGTTTCGCTGTATCCCACGGCCGTCAAGTATATGGCCGGCGGTATGGGTACGCCGCTGTGGGGTACTCCGCAGGCCTGGTGCGTCGCTCTTATCACCTTCGCCGTGGTCTTTGCGCTCGCCAACTTTGGCAAGGGCACGCTCAAGCTGGGATCCGTGTTCTTTGGCATGATCGTTGGCATGATCGTTTCGATCCCCTTTGGCATGATCGACTTCTCCAGCGTCGCCACCGCTCAGGTCTTCGCCCTTCCCAAGCTCATGCCCTACGCGCTCGAGTTTGATCCCGAAGTCTGCATTACCCTCGCTGTTGTGTTCCCCATGGTTGCCATCCAGGTTATCGGTGACGTCTCCGCCGCCTGCCTGGGCTCCATCGACCGTATGCCCACCGAGCGCGAGCTCTCCGGCGCTATCGTGTCCCAGGGCCTCACCTCTATGGTCGGCGGCCTGCTGGGCGGTCTTCCCACCAGCGCCCTTGGCCAGAACGTGGGCATCATCTGCTCCAACAAGGTCGTCAACAAGTGGGTCTTTGTGATCATCGCGGCCGTCTTTGCCATCGCCGGTCTGTTCCCGCAGCTCTCTGCCGTCCTTTCCGCTATCCCGCAGCCCGTTATCGGCGGCGCGACCGTCGGCGTCTTTGGCACCATCACCATGAACGGCGTGCGCATGTTCACCCGCGAGGGCCTCACGCAGCGCACTACCACCATCGTCGGCACCTCCGTCGTCTTTGGCCTGGGTATCTGGATGGCCAGCGGTTGCCTTGCCGGCGAGGGTATGCCCGCCTGGGTGTCCACCGTCATCGGTTCCAATGCCGTAACCCCCACCGCCATCATGGCCATTGTCCTTAACCTGATCCTTCCGCAGACGCCGGTCGTGGCTCAGCACATCGATGCTGCCAAGGACGCTGCCGTGGATCTGGTCTTGCCCGAGAGCAAGAAGTAACCAATTCGGTGCTATTCGTCGGCGGGCGCATCGCCTCGTCCGCCGACGCCATGCGGCGCCAAGCCGCACTTCAAAGGGTTTGTCCCTTTGGTGAAGCGTTGACGGGAGAGGGCCCGTTTCCGGTGTAGGCCGGCGCTTCGCACTCCGCCATGTCAGAGGTGTCAAACCCCGCCCCTGATGTTGAAGGGAGCATTCATGCTTCTGGTCGCTAACGGTTCCGTCTTTACTCGCAACGCTCAGACCCCGTTCATTCCCAACGGTGCGGTCGCCATTGACGGAGATACGATCGTCGAAGTGGGCCCCGAGTGCGAGCTCAAGGCCAAGTACCCGGATGCCGAGTACGTCGACGCCCAGGGCAACCTCATCATGCCCGGACTCATCAACTGCCACACCCACATCTACTCGGGTCTGGCCCGCGGCCTTGCCATTAAGGGCTGCAACCCCACCAACTTCCTGGAGAATCTTGAGCAGCAGTGGTGGAAGATCGACGATAACCTGACGCTCGACGGCACCAAGGCCAGCGCCTATGCCACGATTCTTGACTCCATCCGCGATGGCGTCACCACGATCTTCGATCACCACGCGAGCTTCTGCGAGATCCCAGGCAGTCTCTTTACCATTAAGGATGCAGCTCAGGAGCTGGGCATGCGTTCGTGCCTGTGCTACGAGGTCTCCGACCGCCGCGGCCAGGAAAAATGCGACCAGGCCATTGCCGAGAACGCCGAGTTTGCCCAGTGGGCCGCCAAGGAGCGTCGCGATAACGACAACCACATGATCGCCGCCATGTTTGGCGGTCACGCCACCTTTACGCTGTCGGACGAGACCATGGATAAGATGGCCGAGGCCAACAACGGCCTGACCGGCTTCCACATCCATGTGTGCGAGGGCATGAATGACGTGTGGGACTCCCGCCTCAACCGCGGTGGCATCAGCCCCGTCGAGCGCCTGCTGCAGCACAATCTGCTGGGTCCCGACACCATGCTCGGCCACTGCATCCACGTGACGCCCGCCGAGATGGATATCGTCAAGGAGTCCGGTACCTGGCTCGTCAACAACCCCGAATCCAATATGGGCAACGCCGTGGGCTGCGCCCCCGTGCTCGAGTTCTTCCGCCGCGGTATCCCCGTGTGCATGGGCACCGACGCCTACACCCACGATATGCTCGAGAGCCTTAAGGTTTTCCTGATCATTCAGCGCCACAACGCCGCCATGCCCAACGTGGGCTGGTGCGAGGCCATGACGATGCTGTTCGAGAACAACGCCAAGATGGCGAGCAAGTACTTCGATCGCAAACTCGGTGTGCTCGAGGCCGGCGCTGCCGCCGACGTCATCGTCATGGACTACAAGCCCTTTACGCCGCTGAGCGAGGAGAACATCGACGGCCACATGCTCTTTGGCATGATGGGCAAAAACTGCCGCACCACCATCATCAACGGCCGCGTCCTGTACAAGGATCGCGAGTTCGTTGGCATTGATGAGGACAAGATCAACGCGTGGACCATGGCCGAGTCCAAGAAGCTCTGGAGCACGCTCAACGATCGCACGTACTAATTACAAGTAGATTCACGCGCGTCGGATGTTTCGCCGCATCCGACGCGCGTATAGGCGACCTCCGCGGGGTCGCCGGCGCTGTGCTAGCGCTACGCCGTATTTGCGCCCGCCGCGCGGTCTCGCCGGGCGTTACAGAGAGGAGCTCACTATGAGCGACATCATGAGGCCGATCCCGTTTTCGCAGCTGATGAACTGGATCATCGAGGAGCACAAGACCCAGGACGCCATCTTTGGCGTGCGCAAGATGGTCACGACCAACCAGGAGGGCGCGCTTCCCATTTTTGACGAGCGCATCGAGACTCCGTTTGGCCCGGCTGCCGGCCCCAACACGCAGCTGGCCCAGAACATCGTGGCATCCTACGTTGCCGGTTCCCGCTTCTTTGAGCTCAAGACCGTTCAGGTTATGGACGGCGAGGAGCTCTCCAAGTGTGTGAACAAGCCCTGCATTGTGGCGCAGGACGAGTGCTACAACTGCGAGTGGTCGACCGAGCTCGAGGTTCCGCAGGCCTTTGCCGAGTACGTGAAGGCATGGTTCGCCTGCCACCTGATCGCTCGCGAGTACGGCCTGGGCAGCCCGGACGGCTTTGTCTTCAACATGTCCGTGGGCTATGACCTCGAGGGCATCAAGAGCCCCAAGGTCGACGCCTACATCGAGGGCATGAAGGACGCCAGCGGCTCCGAGGTTTGGAACGAGTGCCGCACATGGGCGCTTGCCAACCTGGACAAGTTTGAGCATGTCGATGCCGCGTTTGTCGAGTCCATCCCGGCGCGCGTCTCCAACTCCATCACCGAGTCTACCCTGCACGGCTGCCCGCCGGCGGAGATCGAGCGCATCGCGACCTATCTGATCACCGAGAAGGGCCTCAACACCTACATCAAGTGCAACCCCACGCTGCTGGGCTATGAGTTTGCCCGTCAGCGCCTGAACGAGCTGGGCTTTGACTACATCGTCTTCGACGATACACACTTCCGCGAGGACCTGCAGTGGGCCGACGCCGTGCCCATGTTCGAGCGCCTGATTGCCCTGTGCGCCGAGCGCGGCCTGGAGTTTGGCGTCAAGCTCACCAATACCTTCCCTGTCGATGTGACGAGGAACGAGCTGCCCTCCACCGAGATGTACATGTCGGGCCGTTCGCTGTTCTCGCTGACCATCGAGGCCGCCCGTCGCATTACCGAGCAGTTCGATGGCAAGCTGCGCATCAGTTACTCCGGCGGTGCCACGGTCTACAACATCCGCGCCCTGTACGATGCCGGCATTTGGCCCGTCACCCTGGCGACCGACGTACTCAAGCCTGGTGGCTACGAGCGCTTTAGTCAGATGGCCGGCGAATTTGGCGATCTGAACGGCAAGCCGTTCGCGGGCGTCTCTCTCAAGGCTGTGACCGCGATTCAGGCTGACTCGCTCACCAACCCGCTCTACAAGAAGCCGCTGCGTCCGCTGCCCGACCGCAAGGTCGCCGGCAAGAGCCCGCTTTCCGACTGCTTTACCACGCCGTGCCGCACGAGCTGCCCCATCCAACAGGATATTCCCGCCTATCTGGCGGCTGTTGACGAGGGCCGCTACGAGGACGCACTCAACATCATCATCGAGCGCAACGCCCTGCCGTTTATTACCGGCACCATCTGCCCGCATCCCTGCGGTCGTGCCTGCGAGCGTGCGTTCTACGAGCCCGAGGGTGCCCAGATTCGCGCCAGCAAGCTCAAGGCCGCCCGTGAGGCCATGACCGCCGTGCTGCCCAAGCTGCGCGCCCAGGCCATCGCCAACGACGGTGAGCGCAACGTTGCCGTTATCGGCGGCGGCCCGGCCGGCCTGGCGACGGCGTTCTTCCTGACGCGCGCCGGCGTGCCCGTCACCATCTTTGAGGCCCGCGATTCGCTCGGTGGCGTGGTCCGTCACGTGATTCCCGAGTTCCGCATCGCGAGCGACGATATCTCCCACGATGCCGAGCTCTGCCTGGCCTTTGGCGCCAAGGTGCGGCTCAACGCTCGCGTTGATTCCATTGACGAGCTCAAGGCCCAGGGCTTTACCGACGTGGTCGTGGCCACCGGTGCCTGGATGCCCGGCTCTGCGGGCCTAGGCGAGGGTGCCGAGCTCGACGTGCTGGAGTTCCTCGAGGCCGCCAAGAAGGGCGAGAAACTCGAGCTGGGCGAGGACGTCGTGGTCATTGGCGCCGGTAACACCGCCATGGACGCGGCCCGCGTGGCCAAGCGTCTGGCTGGCGTGAAGAACGTGCGCCTGGTGTATCGCCGCACCAAGAAGCAGATGCCCGCTGACGAGGAAGAGCTCGATCTTGCTCTTACCGACGGCGTTGAGTTCTGCGAGTTGCTGGCGCCCAAGGCGTTCAACGGCGCCGTGCTGACCTGCGATGTTATGGAGCTTGGCGAGCCGGATGCAAGCGGCCGTCGCAGCCCCGTCGCCACGGGCGAGACCGTCGAGCTTCCCGCCACCACGGTGATCTGCGCCGTGGGCGAGGGCATCGACGCCAGCCTGTACGATGCCGCGGGCGTCGAGCACGACCGTCGCGGCCGCCTTGCCGCCACCTCCACCGGCGTCGAGGGCGTCTGGGCTGCGGGCGACTGCCGTCGCGGTCCTGCCACCGTGGTCGAGGCCATCGCCGATGCCGCCGAGGTTGCCCGTGCCATCGCCGGCGTGGACTTTAACAAGTACGCCGACCAGAATGCTCAGGCCGGCCGCGAGGACACCTGCTACGAGCGCAAGGGGTCGCTGTGCCGCGACAAGCGCAACTGCACCAAGACCCGCTGCCTGGGCTGCGGCTCGGTGTGCGAGGTCTGCTGCGACGTGTGCCCCAACCGCGCCAACGTGGCAATTAAGGTGCCGGGCCTGGCCAAGCATCAGGTCGTCCATGTCGACGGCATGTGCAACGAGTGCGGCAACTGCGCCGTGTTCTGCCCTTACCAGGAGGGTCGTCCCTACAAGGACAAGCTCACCCTGTTCTGGAGCGAGGAGGACATGGAGAACTCCGAGAACGAGGGCTTCCTGGCCGTGGACGAGGACCACTTTAAGGTTCGCGTCGCCGGCACGGTCCGCACCGTCTCGGTCGATGCCGTCAACACCGGTCTTCCCGAGGCCGTCCGCCTGACCATCAGGGCTGTGCGCGACAACTATTCGTACCTTCTTAAGAAATAGGCGAGTCTCTTATGGCCAAATCCATTCAACATAACGTGGCCTACGTTGCCTGCGGAAGTGGTTGTGCCTCCGCAGGCGGCGACGCCCGCTGCAGCGAAGGCTGCATTGGCTGTGGCGCCTGCGTCACGGCCTGCCCCCACGGTGCCATTGCGCTGGTCGACGGCATCGCCCGCGTGGACCGCTCCAAGTGCACGGGCTGTGGCCTGTGCGGCATGGCATGCCCGCAGCGCGTGATTGCCTTCGTTCCCGGCTACCAGAACATCCTGGTGCGCTGCAACAACACCGATAAGGGTGCCATTGCGCGCAAGATCTGCGACACGAGCTGCATCGGTTGCGGTATGTGCGCCAAAAAGTGCCCTGCCGGCGCTATCCGCATCGAGGACAACTGCGCCCATATCGACGGTGCGGATTGCCTGTCGTGCGGCATGTGCGCCGTCGTCTGCCCGCATGGCGCCATCCACGACCGCACCGGCATCGCCGCTGGCGTGTAGAAGGGAATCACCATGGCACAGGAATTCACTTTTACCGTTAACGGTGTCGAGCGCACAACGACGGAGAATAAACCGCTGCTGCGCTACCTGCGCGACGACCTGCACATTCACTCCGCCAAGGATGGCTGCTCCGAGGGCGCCTGCGGTACCTGCACCATCCATGTGGACGGTGCGGCTGTGAAGGCGTGCGTTCTGACCACTGCTCTTGCCGCCGGTCGCAACATCGTGACTGTTGAGGGCCTGCCCCAGGACGTGCGCGAGGCCTTTGTGTACGCCTTTGGCGCCGTGGGCGCCGTGCAGTGCGGTTTTTGCATCCCCGGCATGGTCATGGCGGGTGCAGCGCTCATCGCCGAGGACCCCGAGCCCACCGAGGAGCAGATCAAGTACGCCATTCGCGGTAACGTCTGCCGCTGCACCGGCTACAAAAAGATTATCGAGGGTATCTCGCTGGCCGCTGCGGTGCTCCGCGGCGAAAAGCAGATCGACGAGGATCTGGAGCGCGGCGATGACTACGGCGTGGGCAAGCGCGCCTTCCGTATCGACGTGCGCAAGAAGGTGCTCGGCGAGGGCAAGTATCCCGACGACATCGACGAGCTCGATCAGCCGGGCCTGACCTATGCCAGCGCCGTGCGCTCCAAGTATCCGCGCGCCCGTGTGCCCTCCATCGACACCTCCAAAGCCGAGGCCCTGCCCGGCGTGGTGGGCATCCTGCGCGCCGAGGACGTGCCGGTCAACCAGGTCGGCCACCTTATCCAGGACTGGGACGTCATGATCGCGGCGGGCGATATCACCCGCTGCGTGGGCGATGCCATCGTGCTGGTGGTCGCCGAGGACGAGGCGACGCTCGAGAAGGCCAAGAAGCTCGTAAAGATCGATTACGAGCCGCTGGAGCCCGTGCGTAACATTGTCGAGGCCAGGGCTGCCGACGCCCCGCGCCTGCACGACAGCTTCTTTGCCTTTGGCAACACAGTGGAGCTCAAGGACAACGTGTGTCAGAGCCGTCACGTGACGCGCGGCGACGCCGCCAAGGCGCTGACGGAGAGCGCGTTTACCGTGACGCAGCGCTTTACCACGCCCTTTACCGAGCATGCCTTCTTGGAGCCCGAGTGCGCCGTGGCATTTCCGTACAAGAACGGCGTCAAGGTGCAGTCGACCGACCAGGGTGCCTACGACACGCGCAAAGAGTGTGCCCACATGTTTGGCTGGGACAACGAGCCCGAGCGCGTGGTCGTCGAGACCATGCTCGTGGGCGGCGGCTTTGGCGGTAAGGAGGACGTGTCCATCCAGCACTTGGCCGCGCTCGCCGCATATAAGTTCCAGCGTCCTGTGAAGTGTAAGCTCACGCGTGCCGAGTCGCTCGCGTTCCATCCCAAGCGTCACGCCATGGACGGCACCTTTACACTGGGCTGCGACGCCGAGGGCAACTTTACCGGCCTGGATTGCGAAATCAACTTCGATACCGGCGCCTACGCGTCGCTGTGCGGCCCGGTGCTCGAGCGCGCCTGCACGCATGCCGTCGGCCCCTACAAGTACCAGAACACCGACATTCGCGGTTTTGGCTACTACACCAACAACCCGCCCGCCGGTGCGTACCGAGGCTTTGGCGTTTGCCAGTCCGAGTTTGCGCTCGAGAGCCTGATCGACCTGCTGGCCGAGAAGGTCGGCCTGGATCCGTGGGAGATTCGTTACAGAAACGCCATCGAGCCGGATGAGGTTCTGCCCAACGGCCAGATTGCCGACTGCTCCACGGCGCTTAAGGAGACGCTGCTCGAGGTCAAGGATGCCTACTATGCGCATCCCGGCCACGCCGGCATTGCCTGCGCTATGAAGAACGCTGGCGTGGGCGTTGGCCTGCCCGACGCCGGCCGCTGCAAGATTCGCGTCGAGGATGGCCGCGCCGTGGTCTACGCCGCTACGTCCGACATCGGCCAGGGCTGCAACACGGTCTTTTTGCAGGACGTTGCCGAGGCCTGCGGTCTGCCGCTGAGCTGCATTGCCAATGGCGAGTGCTCCACCGAGAACGCTCCCGACTCCGGCACCACGTCTGGCTCGCGTCAGACGGTCGTGACTGGCGAGGCCGTGCGCGGCGCCGCCTTCCTGCTGCGCGACGCCATGCTTGACATCGAGGCCGGCAAGCCCGCGCCCGATGCTCCCGTGAGTGCGCATGGTGATGGCGTCAAGATCGAGTACGACGACGGTCGCGCCTATCAGCTGCGCACGCAGGAACTCGTCGCCGGCCAGGGTATGTATCCTCAAGATCCCGCGGCTGCTATCAAGGCACTCGAGGGATGCGAGTTTGGCTACGTGTACCTGGAGCCGACCGACAAGCTGGGTGCGGATGTTCCCAACCCCAAGAGTCACATCTGCTACGGCTTTGCCACGCATGTGGTCATTTTGGACGACGACGGCCGCGTGAGCGAGGTCTATGCCGCGCACGATTCCGGCAAGGTGGTCAATCCCATCTCCATCCAGGGTCAGATCGAAGGCGGCGTGCTCATGGGTATGGGCTATGCGCTTACCGAGGATTGGCCGCTCAAGGACTGCGTGCCCCAGGCGAGGTACGGCACGCTCGGGCTGTTCCGCGCGCCCGAGATTCCGGATATCCACGCCATCTACGTGGAGAAGGACGAACTGTTGCCCGTGGCATACGGCGGCAAGGGCATCGGCGAGATCGCAACGATCCCCACGGCGCCCGCCGTGCAGAACGCCTATCGCGCGTTTGACGGCAAGCTGCGTCCGGATCTGCCCATGGCGGATACGCCGTACAGCCGCGCCCGTCACCGCGGGTAGGGTAGGGCGCGGACAGTCATTGCTGATGGGCTGTTCGCGCTGAGCATCAACTACATACGCTGCGCCTTTGGCCCCAGCTCCATCGAGAGCCGGGGCCTTTTGTTTGGAGCGCCTCCGCATGCGGAAGCTGTGTCCCGGAATCATGCCTCAGAATGGGATGTGTTTTCCGCTGGCCGGCCGTTTGGAAAGTGCATCCCAGTTTGAGCGTTTATTCTGGGATGCGGTTTCCGCTGAAGGACTCAACCGGAAAGCACGACCCGTTCCGAGACCTGATTCCGGGACACGCTTTCCGCTAGGCCCGCCATCCGGAAAGCGCATCCCGTTTTGAGTGTCCAGGCTGGGACGCGCTTTCCGTTGGCGTGGCCGTTGGGAAAACGCGGCCCAGATAGGGGGGATGCGATTCGGCGATGCGTGGCCTAGCAGCTCCTACAGGTCCACCTCGTTGAGCCATGTCGGTAGAGCGGTCTGCCGGATGCCTGCCGTCTGCAGCTTTTTGGCGAGCATTCCTGCCGAGCGGACCTCGTTCATGGTAAAGCGCAGCAGAGGGTGGCCGTAGAGCGATAGGTGCGCCTCGCGCTGTCGTTCGGCAACGAGCGCCTCGGCGGTGGTGCGTCCGGCCAGCATGGTCTGGTCGGTATATTTGACAAGCCCGTCGAGCTCGCCCAGCGTGAGTTCCCGTGCCTGGCGCTCCCAGGCAAAGTCCGTTCGTATGGGCTTGGCCGAATCGAAGGGGTCCGTCAGCTCGTATTGAAGCCAGTCGGGCGCAAAGCCCGTCTCGATCATGACGGCTCGGGCGACCGATTCCCCGCCGCTTTCGGCGCGGGCGTCGGCATATTGAAGCGTTGTGAGGGCGGTGCGAATCGCGCGACCATTGCGGGCAGTCGCTCGTTGCTCAACGGCCTCCATCAGCTGTTCCGGCGCAAGGCCGAGCTTTGAGATCGCCGAATCGGCAATGGGCATGCCGTCGGCAAAACCAGTTTGCAGCAGGCAATCTGTGGCCGTTTGGATGGGCGGCGTTACCGATATGCCGGCTCTGCGTATTGCTCCGGCCGGCTTAATCTGGTGTCGCTGAATATGTGCGCCCGGACGAGCCGACGGCTTTGTCGAGCTGCAAACATGCACGACGTTCAGGTGTCGCCACGAGACCTCGAGCCCCAGCAGGCAAGCTGCCGAAAACGAGCAGAACGTCCAATCGGGATGGATGATCGCAAGGGCGCGGATAATCTCGCAATGGCGTTGCGCTCGGTTGAGTTCATCCCAGCGCGTTTTTCGCGCAAACAACCCCGGCATGGGCGAGACAACCGTGCCGCCGGTGCGCCGAAGGAGCGCTTTTCGGATCGCCGTGCTCGGGGGAATCAGACAGCGCCCCTCTTGTTCGGCTTGAGTGAGCAGTTGGTCGATGAGCTGGTCATTGCAATGGGTCATGAGCTACCGCCTCCTTTTGGGTAGCAAAAACGTATCAGCTGGAACTTGCCGCTCAGCTGACCAAAAGCTGACCATAATCTAACCATGCAGGTAGATGACATGCTTTTGACGACATATTTCTTGTTTGAATCGGTGGGCGGTAATCGGCGACCGTGAACGGTAGCTGGATATGAAGTCTTGGTAAGTTTCGGAACGTGTACTTTTTTGAAAAAGAGCATTCTATCTGCTGTTTTGTGTTTCTGGATCGCATATTTGAAGGCATGTGATAAGGGCTGCGGATCGTCGTCTTGTATCTGCGGAAGCTGTGACCCGGAATGAGCGCTCGGAATGGGATGCATTTTCCGGTAGAAGCTTCAGCGGAAAGTGCATCCCAGAATTCAGGCTCAGAACGGGACACGCTTTCCGGATGGCATGCTTAGCGGAAACTACGGCCCAGTTTTTGGTTCCAGAACGGGATACATTTTCCGGAACGGTCCACGTGCGGCGGTGTATCGCCCTTTTTCGTGCGCCGCTTGTCGAATTGCGTTATAGCTAGCTATATTATAGGAAGGTATAATATAGCTAGCTATAACGCAAAGGAAGGATGGCCCTATGTTTATCGGAAGAACGGCGGAAATGTCCGAGCTCAATCGACTGTATGGCACGGGCTCCTTTGAGATGCCTGTGATTTACGGCCGCCGTCGCGTGGGCAAAACGCGTCTCATCACAGAATTCATCCAAGGCAAGAAGGCTATTTACTTTCAAGCTCGTCGTACCAATGCGGAGGCAAACCTGCACGGCTTTAGCCAGGCGATACTTGCAGGCTCGGTTGGTGCTGCAGGCGTGTCGTTTCGTAGTTTTGACGAAGCGTTCGATGCATTGGCTACCATGGCTCGCACGGAACGTTTGATTGTCGTGATCGACGAGTATCCTTATCTCGCCCAATCGAATCCCGAGATCAGCTCGTTGCTGCAAGACAAGATCGATCACTTGTACAAAGAGACCAAGCTTATGCTTATCCTGTGCGGGTCGTCGCTTTCGTTTATGGAAGAGCAGGTGTTGGGCTACGAGAGTCCGCTATACGGTAGGCGTACGGCCCAGTTTAAGATCATGCCGCTCGATTTTACGACGACCCTCGGCCTGTGGCAGGGCATGAGTCGCGAAGACGCTGCGGTTTGCTATGGCATGACGGGCGGCATTCCTGCATATATCGAGAAAGTCGATCCTGTCGCACCGCTCAAGGACAACATCAAACGTCTTTTTCTTACTCCTACGGGCTATCTCTTTGAGGAGCCGAGTAACCTGCTATTGCAAGAGTGCCGCAATCCCGAGCAATATGATGCGATCGTGCAAGCAATTGCTCAGGGGCGCTCGAAGATCTCGGAGATTGCGAGCTCTACGGGAATCCCTGCGAGCAACGTAAAGAGCTATGTGGATAAGCTGGCGTCGCTTGGGATTGTCGAGCGCGAGCTGCCCCTAAACGAGACGAGCAATAAGCGAGCCGTGTATCTGCTGAGCGACCAGATGTTTAGGTTCTGGTACAAGTTTGTGCCGCAGAACATTGGGCTGATTCAAAACGATATGGCCGAGATGGCGTATAAGCGCATTGAGCCGCACGTATCGGATTACATGGGTACGGTCTTTGAGCTTATATGCAGACAATACGTGTACGAACTCGCGCGCGCGGGCCAGCTCGATGTGGTTCCGGCGAGCGTCGGACGCTGGTGGGGGACGGACAATCGCACGCATACGCAGGAAGAAATCGACTTGATTGTTGACGATGGCGAGGGCACTGCGCTGTTTGCGGAGTGCAAATGGCGCAATGAGCCGGTGGGCGAGGATGTTCTGGAAAAACTCGTGTACCGAAGCGAGCTCTTTAGGCGGCAGCATAAAAGCTACGTGATCTTCTCGAAGCGTGGCTTTACGCAAGGATGTCAGGAAGCTGCGGCGAGCAGGGGAGATGCCAAGCTGATTTCGTTTGCCGAGATGTGCGAGCGGAGATAACCAAGCGCGCTCTGATGTGATGCTCGGAATGGGATGCGCTTTCCTTTTGCAACCCTTGGCGGAAAGCGTGTCCCAGATTTCGGCTTCAGAATGGGATGCCGTTTCCGGATCGGCCCTCAGGCGGAAACTACGACCCGGAATTTGGCTCCAAAACGGGATACGCTTTCCCGGTGGCATCTCTAGCGGAAACTGCATCCAGGAATGAGCTCTCGGAACGGGACACGCTTTCCCATCGGGGCTTCAAACGGAAACCGTGTTCCGGAATTGAGCCTCAGGGTGGGACGCATTTTCCGGTAGAGGCCTGGGACGGAAGGCGTGTCCCAGAATCCGGCTAATCCGATGGCCAGGTGGTTGAGCGAGCGGGCTCCGGGGCTCCATTACTGAAAATTCATTTGTTAAACCTGGCAACCGTAGGTAGAATAAAGTCGACGGCAGCCCAAGGGTGATAGCTGGGCAGCGCCGTTACTTAGTTCAAGGGGTCAATGCCTTAACGGCGTCGACCCCTCTTCTTTTGCTTCGTACGCTGCTTAAGTGCCTCGGAAAGTCCGATAAGCGCCGTGAGGAGCGAGACCAAAGCGGTCA
>NZ_JBBNLR010000029.1:0-22598 GCF_040092375.1 Collinsella sp. CLA-ER-H5 | reverse complement strand
TGTAGACATCGACCGGCAAGATTTTGTCCGTGCCGCCCCAGACGCAGTAGTTGTCGTAGAAGATGCCACCAGTGCAGCCGCACGCGCCATAGGACACCACGATCTTGGGATCGGGTGCGGCCTCAAATGATCCGATTATCGTAAACGACGGTTTATAGATGGTAGTAACGATTAATTGGTTCCTCGACAGTTAAATTTGGATTCATGTATGGATCGCCTTCGACATAGTATTTTGCCCAGCGATAATTCATGTACGCGACCTCTTTGTGGAAGCGAATCTGCTTCTCCGTATTGTTTTCAACGCCTCTAGAAATCGACTCGTAGTGATAGAGCTCGACTTCTGGCGTGTATACGATCAGGTCGTTGATCTCGCGTAGCTTTAAGCAAAAGTCAACATCATTAAATGCAACTTGAAGCTCCTCCGTGAAACCTCCGACTTTCTCATATTCGCTACGCTTGGTCATTATGCAAGCTGCAGTGACGGCGCTGAAGTCTTGTTGTGCATCGTTGAGTGCAAAGTAGCCCCAGTTATCCTTTGGCATGCTTTGGCAAAGATGTCCTGCCACGCCACCAGTGACGCATAAGCCCGCGTGTTGAATGGTGTTGTCGGGATAGTAGAGTTTTGCACCAACTGCGCCAACATCCTCACGTGCGCAGATGCCAAGCATGGTCTCAATCCAATTGGGGGTAATTATCTCAGTATCGTTATTCAACAGTAAGAGATAGTTTCCTTTGGCGTGAGCCACGCCAAAGTTCATGAGCTTGGAGAAATTGAATTCGTGTTCCCAAGTTACAAGGCGAACGATATCAGGATATTTAGCTTGCAACTTATCGTAGTAATCAAATGTTGCCTTTTCCGTGCTGTTGTTTTCGATTATGACAAGCTCATAATTGTCATATGTTGATTTCTCAACAATTGACGTGATGCAGTTATTCAGAATGTCGGCGTGGTCTTTAGTCGGGATGATAATTGACACGAGTGGATGGGAATCTGGTACAGCGTAGGTTACTTTATATGTAAAGGGACGACGCGCTTGTTCGACCTTCGCATCGAGCCCAAGCCTGTCCAAATGATTCTGAACAGCTTTGATGCCTGCGATAGTGGCATACGGCTTGCTATCGGCATTTGCCGCGGTGGAGGTCTCGCTTAGGCGCCAGTGATATAGAACCTTTGCAACATGATGAACTTTCCTCGCCTTTTCCACGGCGCGGAGAGTCAGATTATGATCCTGTGCTCCATCGAACTCTTTCGTGTTCGGTTCTAGGGTGTCAAGCAGAGACTTACGGATGGTAAGCATATGGCAGATATAGTTATTGTTTCTGAGCAGATCGATATTGAAATCCGGCTTAAAGAACGGCTGCGCTAGCTTTCCATCGGGCATGAGCTTGTCTTCGTCGCAATAAAGAAGATCGACGCCATCATTGTTTTCAATTGCCTCGGCATATGAGAACAACAAATCCGGTTCAAGAATATCGTCATGGTCAAAGAAGCTAACGAAATCGCCCGAAGCGATGGCAACGCCGGCGTTTGTATTTTCGGAAATGCCCTTATTCTCGGTAAGGTTAATTGATTTAATTCTGTTGTCGTGGGCCGTCTCCTGCTCAACGCGACCCTTTAGTTCCTGATTGTCAGGACTTGCATTAACTAGGATGAGCTCCCAGTTTGCATAAGACTGGTTTTTTACGGATTCGGTCATATCGTTAAAGAACGAAATGGGTGTGTTGTATAGAGGGACAATAATGCTGAACTTCGGAGCACTGTTGAAGACGATTTTTCTCTGCTTCTCCAGAGCGCCGATGGTTGCCTTATGCTCCGTGAACCATTCGGGGTATTCAGGGTCGAACTGCGCATGGGTAAAGAGGAAGTTGGTCTCCTCAAGAAGGAAGCCTAACTTATCGGGTGTTAAGCAGTCAAATGCATTGAATGATGGGTGATTTTGATCTTCAATAACAAAGTAGTAACGATTGAACGCCTTTGGCATGCGAATCGAGAGCTGCGTTTCAAGTTGCTTTTTCTCGGACGTAAATCCAACGCTTGTTACATTCGAACCGAAATTGACGATACTCAAATCAACTTCATTGAGGGCTCGATCGAGGCAGCGAAGTTTGATTTTGGAGTCGCTACGATAAGGTGTTCTCACCGTGCACCTAAGGATATAGTCGCTTGAATCTTCGATGCACTGCCAGAAATCAATTGTTGCCATGTCAAACTCTGAAACGTCATCGTAGTTTCGGAGTTTGCTGCACATGTCAGGTTTAATTTTGTAGTTAAGGCGCGACTCCCATTTGATGTTCTTGCAATTTAGCGAAAGGGAGTCGCTGCTCAGGGTGCGGCCGTCTTGGCCGATTTCGCTAAACTCAATTTTGATGGTGCGAGCATCGGGATCGGGGATTACAAGGACGTATGAGTTCGAGTCACAACTATTGTCCCGGAATTTTAGGAGGGATAAAGGTAAGCAGCGGTTATCGTCTGTAGCCGCCTGGGCTGTTACGCTGGAGCCTTTCTGGATACCTTCAATCTTAAGCTGCTGGTATATTTTCCAGTTTCCTCTGCATACTCCGGTTGTTTCGACTCGCATTGTTTGCCTTTCGTTTGTTGGACACTGCCCATTGTACTTTTTCATTTGTTACCTCGCTAGAAATGCAGAAAGAGTTGCGTGTTTCTGCTGTCCGATTTAAATAAGAATATGGGGAGGTTGCTGCCGGTGCGTATAATTTAATTAGCTATGCTTCTGTAATCTGCGGCTTTTGCTCAACAATTGTCAATCGAGAGGATTTTTATGAAAGGCATCATCCTCGCCGGCGGGTCCGGCACCCGCCTGTACCCGCTTACGCTCGTGACCTCCAAGCAGCTGCTGCCGGTCTACGACAAGCCCATGATCTACTACCCGCTGTCCACCCTCATGCTGGCGGGCATCCGGGACATCCTGGTCATCTCCACGCCGACCGACCTGCCCAACTTCGAGCGCCTGCTCGGGGACGGCTCGCGCTACGGCGTGAACCTCTCCTACGCCGAGCAGTCCTCGCCGGACGGCCTGGCCCAGGCCTTCACCATCGGCGAGGACTTCATCGCCGGCGAGCCGTGCGCCCTGGTGCTCGGCGACAACATCTTCTACGGCAACGGCCTGTCGCGCCACCTGAAGAAGGCCGTCGAGAACGCGCAATCGGGCCGCGCCACGGTCTTCGGCTACCACGTGGACGACCCCGAGCGCTTCGGCGTCGTGGAGTTCGATGCGCAGGGGAGGGCCGTCTCCATCGAGGAGAAGCCCGAGCGCCCCAAGAGCTCCTACGCGGTCACCGGCCTGTACTTCTACCCGGGCGACGTGGCCGCCAAGGCCCACGAGGTCAAGCCGTCGGCCCGCGGCGAGCTGGAGATCACCACGCTCAACCAGATGTACCTGGAGGAGGGGACGCTGTCCGTCGTCACCCTCGGCCGCGGCTACGCGTGGCTGGACACCGGCACCATGGAGAGCCTGCACGAGGCGGCGGAGTTCGTCCGCGCCGTGGAGCACTCCCAGGACCTGCCGGTCTCGGTCCCCGAGGAGATCGCCTGGGAGAACGGCTGGATCACGACCGCCGGGCTCGAGGGGGCCGCGAAGGCCTACGGCAAGTCGGTCTACGGCCGGCACCTGAAGAAGGTCGCCGCCGGCGAGATCGTCAACAGCCCGCGCGAGTACTAGCGCCAGCTTGTTTTCTTTTAGGGGTCACCGTTTATCTGGTGGCCCCTTTCGTTATGATTACGTTGGCCATAAAGATAATATGATTGGGAGTGGATGTGTTAAGCGTCTACTTTGGCGATATGCCAGAAGCGATTTACAACACAGCGACATATTTCAAAAACTCTTACCGGTCTACTTGGATTACGGATCCCTATGCAGTCTCGATAATTAAAGATGTCGATCGATCGGATGTTGTCTCCGAAAACGTCATCGAAAGCCCTGTGCTTGGATCCATCTCCCCACTCCAGCTTTCTGGTGGCGTGAAAACGCTGCTGCTTATGAGATTTGATCGTAAGCATATTTTTAACGCCTCTACCTGTGGTGACAACTGTGCCAAGTGGATTCTCGACATGGCAAAAGACCGCAAGCTCGTTGTGAATCTCTATCATGTGATGGACTTTGGTCGCGAGGATTTTAAAATTAAAGTCGTGAATAGCGGCCGAATCGTTCACAACATGGCTGAATTGATTCACGAGTCGATTCCGTATCTGTAGGTGCTGCTTATGAACGGTTCGCATCTCGTTAAGATTTCCCGCCGCAGGGGAACCAAGTACACATTTACCATCAAACGGAACATCACTATTGTGCGTGGCGATAGCGGCACGGGTAAGACGACACTGGTTGACATGGTCGCAGACTACATGCGAACGGGCGAGCAGTCGGGTGTTTCCTTGCAATGCGATTGTCCCTGTGTCGCCCTGACCGATTATGATTGGCGAAACCAGCTTTCGTCCGTTCATGACTCGATTGTATTTGTCGATGAGGGCTTAAAAGAGATCCATTCTGATGAGTTTGCCCATCATGTGCTGTATTCCTCGAATTATTTCGTGCTGATCTCAAGGGCTGATTTCCCCAATCTTCCGTATAGCGTGGATGAGATTTACAAGATTAAGACGAGCGGAAAAAACCATTCTTTCGTCCCTGTTTATCAAGATCGCGGGAATCATCGTTATGCTATTTCCCGGTCGGCGCCAAAACAGGACATTACTTACGTGAAATAACTGGGGATTCGGTTTTTCACTACGACAAAGACTGCATTCCGGAGGCGTTTTGTAGGGGAAGTAATTCTGCGAAGGTCATGGCTCTTATCGCATGCCGAAATGTCCGATAGTTTTGTTGAATAGTGTCGCGGCGTCACTTCCTGCGGCATACTAAAGAAGCTGTACTTGCTTCAGATTGGATTTTCATGTCTGAGATTTTTGAACCTAAGAACATCATCGTCACGGGCGGTTGCGGCTTCATCGGCAGCAACTTCGTGCACTACGTCGTGAACAACCACCCGGGCGTCCACGTCACCGTCCTGGACAAGCTGACCTACGCTGGCAACCCCGAGAACATCGCGGGCCTGCCCTCCGACCGCGTGGAGCTCGTCGTGGGCGACATCTGCGACGCCGAGCTTTTGGACCGCATCGTCCCAGGCCACGACGCCATCGTGCACTACGCCGCCGAGAGCCACAACGACAACTCCATCGCCGACCCCGAGCCGTTCCTCCGCACCAACGTGGAGGGCACTTTCCGCCTGCTGGAGGCCGTCCGCAAGTACGGCATCCGCTACCACCACGTCTCCACCGACGAGGTCTACGGCGACCTGGCGCTCGACGACCCGGCGAAGTTCACTGAGGAGACGCCGTATCACCCGAGCAGCCCGTACTCGAGCACCAAGGCGTCCTCTGACATGCTGGTCCGCGCCTGGACCCGCACCTACGGCCTGCGCACCACGATCTCCAACTGCTCCAACAATTACGGCCCTTACCAGCACGTGGAGAAGTTCATCCCCAGGCAGATCACGAACATCATCGACGGCGTCCGCCCCAAGCTCTACGGGAAGGGCGAGAACGTCCGCGACTGGATCCACACCGAGGACCACTCCTCGGCCGTCTGGGACATCCTTACGAAGGGTCGCATGGGGGAGACCTACCTCATCGGCGCCGACGGCGAGAGGAACAACATCACCGTGCTGCGCATGATCCTGGAGGCGATGGGGCGCGACCCCGAGGACTTCGACTGGGTCGCCGACCGCCCCGGCCACGACCGCCGCTACGCCATCGACTCCACCAAGCTCCAGCGCGAGCTGGGCTGGAGGCCGGCCCACACCGACTTCGCCGGGGGGCTGAAGCAGACCATCGACTGGTACGTCGAGAACGAGTCCTGGTGGCGCCCGGCCAAGGAGGCCACCGAGGCCCGTTACCGCGCACAGGGCCAGTAGGCCACACCCCGGCGAAGCGCACCGCGGGGCGCCCGCGCGGGGCCGCAGGGCATGGGGATGATCCTGCGTCCCCGCGCGGGCGCCCCCGGTTATCCAACCTCTTCGATAGGAGCTTTTCCCACATGGCAGATATCGCATTCGAGAAGGACCTTTCCGTCGCCGAGACCGGCATCGAGGGCCTCAAGGTCGTCGACCTGGCCGTCCACGGCGACTCGCGCGGCTGGTTCAAGGAGAACTGGCAGCGCGCCAAGATGACCGCCCTGGGCATCCCCGATCTCAGGGTCGTCCAGAACAACATCTCCTATAACGACAGCCGCGGCGTCACCCGCGGCATCCACGCGGAGCCCTGGGACAAGTTCATCTCGGTGGCCCGAGGCTCGGTCTTCGGCGCCTGGGTCGACCTGCGCGAGGGCAGCGCCACCTACGGGAAGGTGTTCACCTGCACGCTCGACCCGTCCAGGGCCATCTACGTCCCGCGCGGCGTGGGCAACTCCTTCCAGGCCCTGGAGGACGGCACCGCCTACACCTACCTGGTGGATGCCCACTGGTCCCTCGAGCTCAAGAGGACCTACACCTTCGTGAACCTCGCCGACCCCGAGCTCGCCATCGAGTGGCCGATCCCGCTGGCCGAGGCCACCGTCTCCGAGGCCGACCTCAACCACCCGATGCTGAAGGACGTCGTCCCCATGGCTCCCAGGCGCACCCTCGTCACCGGCTGCAACGGCCAGCTGGGCCATGCGGTCCGCGCGCTGGCCGAGGAGCGCGGCGTCGCCAAGGACTTCGACTTCTGCGACATCGACACCTTCGACATGTCCGACCCGGCGGCCTACGCGCAGTACGACTGGTCGCTCTACGGCACCGTGATCAACTGCGGCGCCTACACGGCCGTGGATAAAGCGGAGACCCCCGAGGGCCGCGCGACCGCCTGGAAGGCCAACGCGTCTGGGCCGGCCCTCCTCGCCCGCACCTGCGCGGAGCACGGGATCACTCTCGTGCACGTGTCCTCCGACTACGTCTTCGACGGCACCGCCGAGGTCCATGACGAGGAGGAGCCCCTCAGCCCGCTGTCCGTCTACGGCCAGACCAAGGCCGCCGGCGACATCGCCGTGGCGGGGTGCCCGCGCCACTACATCATGCGCAGCTCCTGGGTCATCGGCGAGGGCCACAACTTCGTCAAGACCATGAAGTGCCTGTCCGACCGCGTAGCCGACCCGGACGACAAGCTGGACCAGGTCACGGTCGTGGACGACCAGCTGGGCCGCCTGACCTTCACGCGCGACATGGCGCAGGCCATCTTCCATGTGCTGGACGCGAAGGCCCCCTACGGCACCTACGACTGCACCGGCTCCGGCGCCGTGAAGAGCTGGGCCGACATCGCCCGTGCCGTCTTCGAGGCCGCCAACGGCAACGGGGACAAGGTCTTGCCGGTATCGACCGCCGACTACTACGCGAGCGCCGCCAGTCCCGTCGCCCCGCGCCCGGTCCACTCCGCGCTCGACCTTTCCAGGCTCGAGTCGGTCGGGTTCAACATGCCCGACTGGGAGGAAGAGCTGGGGGAGTACCTCAAGACGCTCTAGCCGCTATTAACTTTTCGAGAGTAAAAGCCGCCGCTTGTTAACGGCGGCTTTTCTTATGCCTGGCGTATAGCCCCGCTGTAACAAGGGCGACGGTGGTCGCCAGACTCACTGCAAGCCCCGCAAGGGCACCCGGAGTCTTGTAGGTCATCACGATCCTATTCGCGCCTTTCTGCACGTTCAGGGACGACAGGCCCTTATCGGCGGCGGGCGTTAGTTCTGCGGCGGTTCCGTTTACCGTTATGTTCCAGCCCTCATCGTACGGAACGCTCAGCAGCAGGTTGCCGTCATACTTGGCGGTATACTCGCCTTCGATCCTTCCGTCCTTAAAAACCGTCGGAACAAATTCGTTCGTCTTAAGCTCGTTCATAATCTGCTCGAAAACGTCCAGATTGAGGGCGTAAAAGACCGGATCATTGTCTTGGGGCATGTCCGTATAACCCTCTGCGACTCCGATTGACACCGTATGCTGGCTCGGGGCGTCCGATGCATCCGCAATCTGGCGGATATTATTGTCGAATCTCCAGGCCTCGTTTTCGATCGTTCGCTGGTCGATGGTAAGGGTGACGGGCCAATAACTGCCGGCGGTCGTATCTTTGTCGATGTAGAGATACCCGATGGAGCTTGCCGGAAGAGTAACGCTCCATTCCTTCAAGCTATCGCTATTTTCCGTGCTCGTGGCCTCGATTTTGGTATAGAGCTCGACCTCGCGGCCTAGGATTTTGCTGTAGAGGTCGTTCTGCTTTTCGAAAGGGTTCTCGCTCTTCAGCGTGCTGTTTTGGATATCGCTTGAGGCTGCGACGCCTATGCTGAGCGCATAGGGGTTCTCGTACACCGCGCTTGTGGAGTCGGCCTGATTCGTCTTGGCTAAAACGTATCCCGCAGGCGCGTTTTCAGGAATGGCATACTTGACTCCCAGCAGGGCATCGATGGCGAGAATGGGCTCGGCATAGCGGGTCGAGAATTCGCCGACGCTGCTGTATCCAAGGGAGTTGAGCAGTGCGATGGCCTGCGGGTTGTTGGCAGACGAATACGAAGACAACTGGTTGTACCCAAGCGCCAGGCCTTCGTTGAGGGCGGCGCTGTCGACGCGTGTGGTCGTGCGGTCCATGCGGTAGAACGACGCCGAAGTCTGGTCTTGAATAGCCTTGATCGTGTCGGTTGCGGTGGTGACATAGGCGCTGTTGGCTTCTTCGGAATAGCCTGTGTACATCTGGTTCCACATAACATGGGCGTTGGCAAATAGTTCAATTGCCGTGAGTGCCAGGAGTGGCATGATGATTGCCGGACGATAGGCTCGACGTAATGTTGACCGCTCTTTGAGTTTCTGCAGCGCGTATCCTGCGGCCCACAGCGCAAAGAAGCTCAGCAAAAAAGCCGTGCGCGAGTAGAAGCCATTGGGAACGCGCATGCCGCACCAGATGTACTCGAGCGGGCTCAAAACGGAGCTTGCGACCAGGATTATCGTGACGACGAGTGTTGCGATGCGCGTCTTGATTGAAACCGTGCGGTTGACCAGCAGGCTCACCGCGAGCAGCATCATGATGATGCCGCAATAGAACTGCGGTGTGCTTTCGTTGTTTACCCACATGCAGGGAAGAAAGCCCCTGATGAGCGACTTGAGGCTGGTTTTAAGTAGGGGACCGAGTGCCAGAACGGGTCCGCCCTTGGACATGGCAAGGATGGTCGGCAAAAAGGTCCAGGCGGACAGAAGCAGTCCAAGCGCGATAGCCCCGGCGAATCGCAGAGCCCGATCGAGCATGAGCTTCCAGCTAAATCCATCTTCTGCAACATAATCGACAAATTCGACCAATACGAAGATGCAGAGGAACAGGATGCTGATATAGGCCGTATACCAGCAGAACATGACATTGAGCGCCGTTGCAATGACGAGACGCATCATGCGCCGCTTGCGGATGAGCTCGTGGCATCCGTAGGCGCAGATGGGTAGCAGGATAAGGCAATCAATCCAGAGTGGGTTGCGCAGGTTGCTGATGGTCCAGCTGCAAAACGTGAACGAGAGGGATAGCAAGAATGCGGCGGGCTTGGACAGGTCAAAGCGCTTTTGCAGAAACCAGGCGCTGCTGATGTGGATGCAGCCGAGCTTGAGCGCGGAGATAGCAAACACAAAGAGCGTCAGCTTGTCTTGAGGAAACAGTACGCAGAGCAAGTTAAAGGGGCTGGCGAGATAGTAGCTATAGAGCCCCCATGTGTTCATGCCGAGTCCCTGCGAGAAGGAATAGCGAAGGTTTGCCTCGCCTAAAAGGACGCGGCGAAACCACGCGAAGAAGTCGATGTATTGGTATTTGAGATCGTCAGTGAGAAACGAGTTGTCGCCAAAGGGGTAGACATGCCCCGCCGCTGCAAGTGCGACAAAGAGTGCGACGGAAAACGTGAAGCAGGCGGCGTAGAACGCCACATTCTTGAGCGTGCTGTTATTGGGCCGTGTCATCAGATTCCTCGTTGGATTCTCGAATGATATATATGGGACGTGGCTTGGTTTCCAAGTAGGCTTTTGCCAGGTACTCGCCAATGATTCCTAAGCACAGAAGCTGCATGCCGCCAAACAACGTTATGAGGCAGGCGAGCGACGGCCATCCACCGACGGGGTCGCCCCAGACAAGCGTCTTTACTAGGATGACGATAAATCCCAGGATGGCGATGAGGCAGAAGACGATACCCGTGAGGGCGGCGAGGGAGAGTGGCGCCGTGGAAAACGCGACGATGCCGTCGATGGAATAGAGGAGCAGCGACCAAAAGCTCCATTTGGTCTCGCCGGCCACGCGGTTGACGTTTACGTAGGGGAGCCATTTGGTCTTGAAGCCGACCCAGCCGTAGATGCCCTTGGAGAATCGATTGTATTCGCCCATGGAGATGATGGCGTTGACCATAGGTCGCTTCATAAGCCTAAAATCGCGTGCTCCGTCGACGATGTCGGCCTTGGAAATGCGGTTGATGATCTTGTAGAACATACGGGCACAGAACGACCTGATGGGAGGCTCGCCCTCGCGAGTGGTTCTGCGTGTGGCGACGTTGTCGTAGTCTTCGGTCTGCAAGATCTTGTACATCTGCGGCAGGAGCGAGGGCGGGTCCTGCATGTCGGCATCCATGGTGGCAACATAGTCGCCCTTTGCATGCTGGAGTCCGGCAAACAGCGCCGCCTCTTTACCAAAGTTGCGCGAGAAGGAGTACCAATGAATGGTATATGGATGCGAGCCCGCGGCCTCGGCTTTCATGACGGTGAGCGTTGCGTCTGCCGAGCCATCGTCGACGAGGACCGCTTCGAATGAGATTTCGGGGTGCTTTTGCGTTATGGCGTGGACAACGCCATCGAGCTCTTTGAGAAAGATCGGAAGCGATTCCTGCTCGTTGTAGCACGGCACGACGATGGAGATGAGCGGCATGGCGATTTACCTCGCGTTCGTTTTGTCGCTGCGATAGTCATCGAAAGCGTATTTGCTGTACACGTTGACTTCCCACTGCTTTTTTTCGACCTTTGCCACGGAGTCGAGGATGAATCCGGTTGCAAGGCTCAGGCCGCACAGGAACATAAACGATGCGGCGAGCATGGCGGTGGGGAAGCGCGGGACGAGGCCGGTCTGGAAATACTCGACAACGATGGGCATGCCCAGGGCGAGGCCGATAAGCGCGAATAGAATTGCGACCAGGGTGAAGAACTTTAGCGGGCGGTAGTCCTTGAACAGCGTGCCGATCATCGCGACGACCTTAATGCCATCGCTGACGGTGTTGAGTTTGGACTCGGAGCCCTCGGGACGGTCGCGGTACTCGATGGGTACATCTTTGATGCGCCAGCGGTGGTCGACAGCGTGGATCGAGAGCTCGGTTTCGATCTGAAAGCCCTCGGAAAGCACGGGGAAGGTTTTGACGAACGGGCGGCTCATGGCGCGGTAACCGGTCATGACGTCATCGAAACTGTAGCCATAGATCCACTTGATCATGGCGCGTACCAGGTTGTTGCCAAAGCCGTGGAAGGCACGCTTGTTCTCCTCGGCGTAGGTGCCGTTGGAAAGGCGGTCACCCACGGTCATGTCGGCCGTGCCGTTGAGGATAGGCTCGCAGAGGGCTTTGGCCGCCTCGGCGGGGTAGGTATCGTCTCCGTCGACCATCAGGTAGCAATCAGCTTCGATATCGCGAAACATCTGGCGGCAGACGTTGCCCTTTCCCTGACGCGGCTCAAAGCGAACCGTCGCGCCATGCTCTGCTGCGATGCGGGAGGTCTCGTCCGACGAGTTGTTGTCATAGACATAAACCGTCGCCTGCGGAAGCTCGCGGTGAAAGTCGTCGATGACCTTACCGATCGTAAGTGCTTCGTTGTAGCAGGGGATAATGACGGCAATGGATTCAGAATTCACTCAATGCTCCTTTGAATTTCAATCTCTGAAAGTATAGCCGTTTGCGCCTGGCATCCTAAGATGTGGGTTAGTTCTCCAGTTTTGTTGCGCGATTCGTTTGCCTGTCTGTCGGGTCTATACTGTTCGTTTGTCAACGATTACGAGTAAAGGAGTTGCATCCGTGTCGGATCAGACAAAGCAACAAGAAACTCGCAGTCTGCCTGCGACGTTTGCTAAGAACGAATTTGAGAAGGACGCGTTTATCCTTCGTCAGCTGGTTACCAAGGATTTTAAGATTAAGTATCGTCGCAGTGTTTTGGGCGTTGCGTGGTCGGTGCTCAACCCGCTGCTGATGATGATCGTCATGGCCATCGTGTTCTCGACGATTTTTGCCCAGGGTCGCAACGGCTCTATTACGCCCGAGATGTACCCGCTGTACTTGATCGTGGGTAACGTCACCTTTGCCGTCATGTCCGAGTCTACGAACCAGGCGCTGACGTCGATCGTGGGCGCAGCTCCGCTGCTCAAGAAGGTCAAGGTTCACCGCTGGGTCTTCCCGGTGCAGAAGGTGCTCTTCTCGCTGGTCAACTTTGCCTTCTCGCTGGTCGCCGTCGCCATCGTTATGCTGTGGTTCCGCGTTATGCCTTCGTGGCACCTCATTCTGCTGCCTGTTTGCCTGTTCTTGCTTATGTGCTTCTGCATGGGCCTGGGTATGATGCTCTCGGCGCTCACCGTCTTTTTCCGCGACGTTATGCATCTGTGGAGTGTCGTCATCACGGCGTGGACCTATATCACGCCCATCTTCTGGACGACCGACTTCGTTGCGCAAATGCCCCATATCGTGCGCATCCTGGTCTATGCGAACCCCATGTACAACTACCTGCAGTTTATGCGTGACATCTTCCTGTTCCAGACCACGCCTTCGTTCTTGACGCTTGGTATGTGCGTCGCTTGGGCGGTTCTTGCGCTTGCTATTGGCTACACCGTGTTCCATAAGTCCGAGCGCAAGTTCATCCTCTACATCTAAGGAGTGCTGTGATGACTGAATCTGTTGTTGATTACAGCGAGCAGCCTCTGGCTGTCGAGGTCGACGACGTCACCATGATCTTTAACATGGCGTCCGAGTCGCTGACCAACCTCAAGGAGTATTTCATTAAGCTTGCCAAGCACGAGCTGTTCTTTGAGGAGTTTAGGGCGCTTAAGCACATCTCGTTCGATATTCATCGCGGCGAAGTTGTCGGTCTGGTTGGCACCAATGGCTCCGGCAAGTCTACGATGCTCAAGATTATCGCTGGCGTGCTTGAGCCTAGCGAGGGCAGCGTTAAGGTGCACGGTAACATCGCGCCGCTGATTGAGCTTGGCGCCGGCTTTGACCCCGAGCTGACCGCCCGCGAGAACATCTATCTGAACGGTGCCCTGCTCGGCTACACCAAGGAGTTCATCGACGCCAACTTTGACGGCATTATCGAGTTCGCTGAGCTGCAGAACTTTGTCGACATGCCGCTTAAGAACTTCTCCTCGGGCATGGTGGCGCGTATCGCCTTTGCAATCGCGACGATCACCGAGCCCGATATTCTGATCGTTGACGAGACGCTGTCCGTCGGCGATGTGTTCTTCCAGCAAAAGTGCGAGGCGCGTATTCAGCACTTTATCCAGAGCGGCGACGTGACGGTTCTGTTCGTTTCGCACTCCATGGAGCAGGTTGAGCGCATCTGCCAGCGCGCCGTTTGGATTGAGAAGGGCGACCTTCGCATGGACGGCCCGGTTGATGAGGTCTGCAAGGCGTACCGCGAGCAGTTCAACTAGGTTATAATTACTTGCGCCTGACAGGCTTGCGCTTGCTTGGGCGTGCGGTTATTTGCTCCATTAGCTCAGTTGGATAGAGCAGGGGACTTCTAATCCCAAGGTCGACGGTTCGAATCCGCCATGGAGCACCATCGTTTATTAAGCCCAGACCGCTTGGTGGTCTGGGCTTTTTTGTCTTGTATGCTGCTGGAGCCGAGCGCGAGCAAGCCGCTACTGTTCGTTGGGGTTGGCATTTTACTTTTCGAGACGTTCCCTCAACAGCTCCATCGCGTGAGCGTAGCCCTGCAGGCCTTCGCCGGTGATGGTGGCGAAGCAGGCCAGGCGGGCGTAGCTTACCTGGCGGAAGTCCTCGCGGGTCTCGACGGCGCTTATGTGGACCTCCACGGCGGGGATGGCGACGGCCTTGAGGGCGTCGAGGATCGCGACGCTCGTGTGCGTGTAAGCCGCCGGGTTGATGACGATGCCGTCGACCTTGCCGTAGGCCTCCTGGATCTTGTCGACGATGCTGCCTTCGTGGTTGGACTGGAAGACCTCGACCTCGTCAAAGCCCTGCGCGGCGCCTGCCTCCTGGCAAATCTGGACCAGGTGGTCGTAGTTGTCGCTGCCATAGATGCCCGGCTCGCGAATGCCGAGCATGTTGAGGTTGGGGCCGTTGATGACGAGTGCTTTCATGGTTGCTTCCTTTGCGATTGGAAAACCACCACAAAGGTGCCCGTCCCCTTTGTGGTGGTTTTGATTAGAGAGCGGATGGGAGGGTGTCGAGGAGGGCTTGGGCGGTGTTGGCGGCGCAGTCGCGTGAGTCGATGATGTAGTCGGCCCAGGAGCGGTAGCGCGGCATGCGCTGCTCGGCGAGCTTGTCGATGCCATCGCGCGCCGTGATGGGGCGGCCCTTGTGGGCGAGCTCGTCGAGCTTGCGGTTGAGCATCACAATCTGGCTGTTCTGGTGCAGCAGCTGATAGTTCTCGTCGCGCGTGACCACGCCGCCGCCGGTGGAAAGCACAAGTCCGCTGCGCTTGGAGATGTCGGCTAGAGCCGCCGTTTCCTGCTCGCGGAAGGCCGCCTCGCCGCGCCCGACGATAAAGTCGGCGCAGGGCATGCCCAGGCGCTCCTCGAGCGCACGATCCAAGTCGATGTGCTCGCGTCCGGTGAGCAGGGCGATCTGCTCACCCACGCGGGTCTTGCCCGAGCCCGGCATACCGATCAGCGCGATGTTCTGTTCGCGGCGTGACAGGCGCTCCGTTACGTCCAGAATGCGCTCACGCGAAGTGACCTGGCCGGTGTAGCGCTCAACGGCTTGCGCCGCCTGGGCCACGAGCATCAGCAGGCCGCCGATGCAGGGGATGCCGCGGCGCTCGGCCTCGAGCATGAGTCCCGTGCGTGCAGGGTTGTAGACAATGTCGATGACGCCCTCGAGCACATCGAGCCCCTCGAGCGTGCAAGGCGCGTCGGGGCAGTGGGGGAACATACCGGCAGGCGTACAGTTGACGAGCAACGCGGCGTCGGACTGCTGCGCGATGTTGTCGTAGTTGACCTCGCTCGTGCGGCCCACGGGCACCACGGTGGCGCCCAGGTCGCCGAGCACCATGCTTGCCGTGGTGCCGGCACCACCGGTGGCGCCAAGCACGAGGGCCTTTTTGCCGGCGACCTCAACGCCCAGCTCCTCGACTAGGCACTGAAAGCCGAAGTAGTCGGTGTTGTCGCCGCGCAGGCGGCCGTCGGGCAGGCGCGTGATGGTGTTGACGTTTCCCATACGCTCGGCGAGTGGACTCAGCTCGTCCAGGTATTCCATGACGGCGCGCTTGTAGGGGATGGTCACGTTGGTGCCCTCCCATTCGTCACCCGTCATAAAAGCCTGGAGGTCCTCGGGCTCACGCTCAAAACGCACGTATTCGAGCCCCGCGAGCTCCTTGTAGATGGTCGGGGTGTAGCTGTGGCCCAGCACGCGGCCCAGCACGCCGTAGGGGCGGGTTGCGGCGGTATCGGTCATCTAGAGCACCTCCGTGTAGCTGCCAAAGTAGGTGAAGCTCTCGCACACGTCGTCGATGGAATCGAGCAGGTCATCGAGGGCCTTGCTGCCAAAGGGGCAGTCCAGGTCAAAATAGAACATAAACTCAAAGTCGTGCCCGGGGATGGGGCGGCTCTCGAGCTTGATGAGGTTGATATTGAGCGCGTAGAAGCGCTCGAGTACGCGATAGAGTGCGCCCGGCTCGTTGGCCGTGGTAATCATGAGCGAGGTGCGGTTGGCGCCGGGGTAGACGCGTGGCTCGCGGCTGATGACGACAAAGCGCGTGTAGTTGTTGTCCGAGTCCTGGATGTTGGGCTCCAGTACCTCCAGGCCGTAGAGTGCGGCGCAGCTGCGCGATGCGATCGCGGCAACATCGGTGCGTTCGGAGCTGGCGACCATCTCGGCCGACATGGCCGTGTTGGGGTACTTGGTGGCGTGCAGGTCGTGCGCCTCGATAAAGCCGGCGCATTGGGCAATGGCCTGGCCGTGGCTGTAGACCTCGTGCACGTCCGCAAGCTTGGCGCCGGGCTTGACGAGCAAGTTGTGGTCGATTTTGAGGCGAAGCGAGCGCACGATGTGGAAGTCGAACTGGGCGAGCAGGTCGTAGACGGCGTTGACCGAGCCGGCGGTGGAGTTCTCGATGGGCAGCACGCCAAACTCGCAGAAGCCGTCGCGCACGGCGCGCATAACGCCTTCGAAGGTCTCGAAAAACGCGATGTCGGGCACGTCGAAGAGTTTGCACGCGGCGATTTGACTGTAAGCGCCCTCAACACCCTGGCAGGCGACGGTGGCCGTCTGGGGGAAGGGCGTATCGAAGGCCTCGGCCGTGGCGAGTGCCCTTTGCGAGACCGTGATGCCCTTGAGCTCGTTGATATAGCGCTGCTGCTCGGCCTTGCTCATGCTCATGAGGAGACGGAACAGGGTGATAGTCTGGGCTTCGTAGCGCTCGGGTGCGCGGCTGGCGAGGTTATTGAGCTTGGAGCGCTCGCGGGCGGGGTCGAAGACGGCCTTGCCCATCTCGATTTTTGACTTGGCGACTTCGGTGGCAATGTCCATGCGCTCAACAAAGCTGTTGAGGAGCGTGGTGTCGATGCTATCGATGGCCTGGCGGATGTCAGCAAGGTCCATGGAGACCCCTTTCACGTGTCGGGGGATGTTGAGGGGTGGGTAGTTAGCGCTGGGCGGCGTCTTCGAGGAGGGCGTCCCAGATGGCGAGGGCGGCGGCTGCTTCGGCTACGGGGACGGCTCGGGGGACGATGCAGGGATCGTGGCGGCCGTGGACCGAGAGCTCGGCATTTTCCATAGCGTCCATGTCCACCGTCTGCTGCTCGCGGCCAATCGAGGGCGTTGGCTTTACGGCCATGCGCCACATGACGGGCGCGCCGGTCGAAATGCCGCCCAGGATGCCGCCGGCGTTGTTGGACTCGACCTCGATCTTGCCGGTCTCGGCATCTATGCGATACGGATCGTTATTCTCGCTGCCGCGCATGGCGGCGACGGCAAAGCCCATGCCAAACTCCACGCCCTTTACGGCGGGAATGCCAAACGCGATTTGCGCGATGCGGTTCTCGATACCGTCGAACATGGGGTCGCCGATGCCTGCGGGAAGCCCGTAAATGCCGCACTCCACGATGCCGCCGATGCTGTCGAGTTCGTCGCGCGCGGCTAGGATCTCCTCACGCATGCGGCCGGCTGCGGCGGCGTCAATGCACGGCAGATCGTTCGTAAGGATCGCCTTGCGGTCGGCCTCGCGATAGACCATATCGTCCATCGGCAGGTCGGAGATGCCGCCGATCTGCGCCACATGCGCCATCACTTTAATGCCGCAGGCCTCGAGTGCCTGCAGCGCAATGCCGCCGGCGATGCACAGGGGTGCCGTTAGGCGGCCGGAGAAATGCCCGCCGCCGGCGACATCGTGCATGTTGTGATACTTCACGCGTGCAGGGAAGTCCGCATGTCCCGGACGGGGCTTGCGGCGCAGCTCGGAGTAATCCTTGGAGCGCGTGTTGGTGTTCTCGATAATCGCGGCAATGGGCGCGCCGGTGGTGTGCCCATCGACCACGCCGGCGATGATTTGGGCGGCGTCGGCCTCGCGGCGCTTGGTCGCGGTCTCGTCGCGACCGGGGGCGCGACGGTTCAAAAAGGCCTGCAGCGCTTCTTGGTCAACGGCGATGCCCGCCGGAATGCCATCGAGGGAGCAGCCGATGGCGGGGGAGTGCGACTGGCCGAAGATGCTTAAGTGCAAGACGTTGCCAAAGGTCGAGGACATGCTATTCCTCCTCGAGCGTGACCTTGCCGCCCAGCAGGCGGTAGTGGTCGAAGAAATCGGGATAGGACTTGTTGACGGCCTCGGCGCCGTGGATCACGACCTCGCCGGTGGCGCGGCTCGCGGCGATAGCGGCCATCATGGCGATGCGATGGTCGTTGTGCGAATCGACCTCGCCGCCGGTGAAGGCGTCGACGCCCTTGATGATGAGATCGTCGCCGGCAATACGCACCTGCGCGCCCAGCGCGCAGAGCTCGCGGGTGGTGGTGGCCAGACGGTCGGATTCCTTGATGCGCAGACGGGCGCAATCGCGAATAAAGGTGCGGCCCTGTGCCAACGAGGCCACGGCCGAGATGACGGGCACCAGGTCCGGAATGTCGTGGGCGCTCATCTCAAAGCCGGCGAGCTTGTCGGACTGCACGGTGGCGGCGTTGGTGGAGCGCACGATGCGGGCGCCAAAGCGCGAAAGCGCGGCGAGCACGTTTCGGTCGCCCTGCGCGGAGCTCAGGGATACGCCCTCCACGGTGATGGGGTCGGCGCCGATAGCGCCGGCGCACAGCCAAAAGGCGGCGTTGGACCAGTCGCCCTCGACGGCTACGCTGCCGGGCGTGCGGTACGAGCCGCTGCTCACGCGGAAGTTCGTGACTTCGGGCTGGCCGTCCTTGGCCGGAATGCGCTCGACGTTGACCTCGACGCCAAAGGCCTTCATGGCCTGGATCGTCAGGTTGATGTAGGGACGGCTCTCAATGAGGCCGGTTACCTGCACGCAGGAGGGCTGGGCCAGCAGCGGGGCTGCCAGCAGCAGGCCGGAGATATACTGCGAGCTCACGTTGCCCGGAAGCACAAAGGTGCCCGGGCGCATGCGTCCGCTCGTCTTGAGCGGAAAACCGCCCAGACCCTGTAGGTCGCAGCCGGCGGCGATGATCTCGTCCGAGAGCGGGGAGAGCGGGCGGGCGCCCAGGCGGCCCTGGCCTACGAAGGTGGCATCCGCACCCAGCGCGCAGGCGACAGGCAGCATAAAGCGGAGCGTGGATCCACTTTCGCCGCAGTCAAGCGTGCCGCCGGCAAGGGCCTTGAGCAGGCCAAACTCAACACTCTTCATGGTGGGGTGGACCTGGAAGCCGTCCTCGACGGTCTCGATGCGAGCACCCAGGGCCGTAAGGCAACGCACCGTAGCCTCGATGTCGGCGCAGGTGGTATTGCAGGTGACGTGTGTCTCGCCGTTGGCAAGCGCAGCGCAGATGATGAGGCGATGCGCCATCGACTTGGACGCGATGGCGGGAACGGTGCCCTTGAGCGGGGACGGGGTGATGCGGGCTAGCATGCGGAAGCGTCTCCCTTCTGGCCGAGGCCCTCGGCAATTAAATCGTGGAAGGTGGAAAGCGGCGTGCGGTCGATGCTGCAACGGCCAATGCCGTGCGGAATTACCAGGTCAATCGTGTCACCGGCGCGCTTTTTATCGTGCAGTGCTTCGGCAAAGACGGCGTCGGCCGAAAGCTCGCAGCGGGTCTTGAGACCGTGGCGTGCGCAGAGCTCCTCGATGCGGCCCGGCAGCTCGGCGTCGCAGATGCCATGAAGCGCCGCGGCGCGCGTGATGATACCCATGCCGATCGACACGCAGTTGCCGTGTCCCAGCTCAAAGTGCTCGCAGGCCTCGACGGCATGTCCGGCACTGTGTCCAAAGTTGAGGAGCTTGCGCTGGTTGGTTTCGCGCTCGTCGGCGACGACCACGGCGCGCTTGATGTCGATGTTGCGGGCGATGATGAGCGCTACGCGAGCCACGTCCTGGTTGAGCAGCTCCAGCGTGAGCGGGGTCTTCTCCAGCTCGGCGAAAAGCTCCGGGTCGGCGATTACGGCGTGCTTGACGACCTCGCCGCAGCCGTCGGCGAACTGCTCGGGCGTGAGGGTGGCCAGGCACCCCACGTCGGCGATAACCACGCTCGGCTGCCAAAAGGCGCCGGCCAAGTTCTTGCCGGCAGCCAGGTCTATGGCGGTCTTGCCTCCCACCGACGAATCCACCATGGCGAGCAGGCTCGTGGGGATCTGCACAAACTTGCAGCCGCGCATGTAGGTGGCGGCCACAAAGCCCGCCACGTCGCCCACGACGCCGCCGCCGAGTGCCACGATCACGTCGGAGCGCGAAAGCTCGTGCTCGGCCACAAACTCCAAAATGGCAACGTAGGTCTCGGCGCGCTTATGGGCCTCGCCGGCCTCGAAGGTGCAGATGCTCACCTCATAGCCTGCGGATTCGAGGCTCTGCTTAACGGGCATCTGGTAGAGCGGGCCCACGTTGGTGTCTGTCACGATGACGGCGCGGGTGCCGCCGGCAGTGGCACGCACGAGCGGTCCCGCCTGCTCCAGCAAAAACGTGCCAACATGCACCTGGTAGGGGCGTGCAGTGTCGATATCGATGGTAATCGCCATAAGCTTCGGTCCTTTCGACCTGGCGTGATGGGTTGTCTAGTGGGAGGCCTCGTCGTCGAGTGCGCGCTTAATGCGGTCGCCCTCGGCAAGGAGATTCTCCAGATAGCGCTGGTCGCGGTCCTTGAGCGCACGGCTGTAGGCGCCAAGCGATTCGATCAGATGGTCGATCTCAAAGGCGAGCGCGTCGGCGTCGTCGATCATGAGCTCGGACCACATTTGCGGGTTGAGGTGCGCCACGCGGGTGAGATCGCGGTAGCTGCCGGCCGAAAAGCCGTGGTGGACCTGAGCGGTCGGGCTCTTAACATAGGCGTTGGAGACGACGTGCGCGAGCTGGCTCGTAAAGGCGATGACACGGTCGTGCTCGGCGGCGCTGGTCACGCTGAACTTGCCAAAGCCCAAGGGGCGTACCATCTCGCGCACCTGGCCCAAAAGCTCCAGTTTGAGCGCATCGTCCACCGCGGGCGGTACGAGCACGAGCGGGGCGCCCTGGAACAGGTCGGCGCGGGAGTGCGCATAGCCCGAGTACTGCGTGCCCGCCATGGGGTGCGCGCCCACAAAGTAAAAGCCGTGCTCGCGGGCTAGCTCAAAGGCGCGCTCGCACACGATGCCCTTGACGCCCACCGTGTCGATCACCACGGGGCCCATGATGGCCTCGGTGTCGGTGGCGTCGGCGAGCGCCTGGGCGTGCGCCTCGAGCCACTCGATGCATGCCTCGGGATAGCAAGCCAGGACGATGATGTCGCATTCGCCGAGCGTCTCGTCGTTGAGCTCGCCGGCAACGGTGCCCATGCTGGCAGCCGTCATGACATCGTCATCGGGATCCCAGGCCAGCACGCGGACGCCTGCCTGCGCATAGCCGCGGGCAAAGCTGCCGCCGATGAGGCCAAGGCCGACGATGCCGGCGCACTTGGGGCCGCCCTGGTTAACGCGCGCGTTTCTCACTGTACCCATGGGCTACTCCATGGTCTCTTGGCAGACGACCTCGCGGATGGCTCGGATGCGGCGCATGGTGTCGTCGAACTGATCGGGGGTGAGGGCCTGGGCGCCGTCGGACCAGGCGCGGCTCGGCTCGTCGTGGACCTCGATCTCCAGGCCGTTGGCGCCGCAGGCGGTCGCGGCAAGCGCCATGGGCTCAACGTAGCGGGTGTAGCCGGTGGCGTGGCTGGGGTCGGCGACGACGGGCAGGTGCGACAGGTGGTGCAGCACCGGCACGGCGTTGAGGTCGAATGTGTTGCGAGTACGGGTCTCGAAGGTGCGGATGCCGCGCTCGCACAGGATGACGTTGTCGTTGCCCTCGCTCATGATGTACTCGGCGGCCATGAGCAGCTCATCGATCGTGCCGGACATGCCGCGCTTAAGCAAGATCGGAGTCTTGGTCTTGCCGACCTCTTTGAGCAGAGGGAAGTTCTGGGCGTTGCGGGCGCCGATCTGCATGACGTCGATTTTCTTGTCCAGGAAGACCTGCACGTCGCGCGGGTCCATGATCTCGGTGACGATCGGCATGTCGAGCTCGGCAGACGCCTCGCACAGCAGGTCCAGACCGGCGGGGCCCATGCCCTGGTAGGCGTACGGGGAAGTGCGGGGCTTGTAGGCACCGCCGCGCAGCATCGTGGCACCGGCGGCCTTCACGCGGCGGGCGATGCGGATGAGGTTCTCGCCCTCGACGGAGCACGGGCCGGCGATGACCTGGAACTGATCGCCGCCGATCTTGACGCCGTGGCCGCAGTCGATGACGGAGTCCTCGGGGTGGAACTTGCGGTTGGCGCGCTTGAACGGCTCGGAGACGCGCTGCACGCGCTCGACGACATCCATGGACTCGAGCAGGAACGGGTCGATCTTGGTCGTATCGCCCACCAGGCCGATGATCGTCTCATTCTCGCCGCGCGAGACATCGGTCTTCAGGCCCTTTTTCTCAATCCAGCTGACGATATGGCTGACGGCCTCGTCGCTGGCGCTCTCTTTTAAAATTGCAATCATGGTGTGCCTCTCACCTCGATGGATAACCCTTGCAAAAACGGCCCGCATCGCGAGCCGTGTACATATGGTGCATGAGAGTTTATACTATCTGACTCGCTTTTGCCTTCTAAAGTGGGCCGTTGAGCCGCGTCTTCCTCGGAATGGTTGATTTTCAATCTCAACGCAACAGCCTGAACGGGCCCCGCGTTTCCGCAGCTAGCGCAACGCGGGAATAGCCCCCGGCACCTGGCCGTCGCACCGTTTCCGCAGGTGGAGAGGCTATGGAGGCC
>NZ_JBBNLR010000028.1:0-27194 GCF_040092375.1 Collinsella sp. CLA-ER-H5 | reverse complement strand
TTCGCCATATTCTTCTTGAGGGTGATGACCAGATCCTCGGCGTTCATATCTGCTCCAATGCCGTGGTTAACAATTCCATTATACCACGGTGGCATCACCTATATGTCAATTATGGTCTAACAGAGCCTTCTTTTTTGGGCCCATCGCAGAGGGATTCGAACCCGCCAGCACATCTATCGCAAAGGCCGTGGTCAAAAAATGGCAAAAATGAGTACTGCTACTTTGTTTGCAACATATAAAAAGATAGTATTTGCTTTAGTTACGCAACATATGTCCATTATAAGTACTAACAGTTGGATCAAAATCGTGCTTTCATCGCCATTTTGACTTGCTATCTGGCCTTATTAGTCCAAAATTGCTGCTATCAAATCGGTAGCAGTACTCATATTTGATGTTTTTTGACCAGCAGGTCTCCCTGCCTTAGCAAATCTAAGGCAAAACGGGTTCCAGACCGCTGAATCATGCCGCATAGGGCACGTCCGCAGTCCGGAACCCGGTCAAAATTGAGTTATTGCGCCGCGTTAGCCCAAAACACCCGACAGTATCTCGATCAGGCTGTCCACGTCGGCTTCCTCGCAGACAAGTGGCGGCAGGAAACGCAGCGTATGCGCACCCGTAGCGTTGATCACGGCACCGGCGGCCAGCGCGCGGGCAACAACATCATGCGCGTCGCCCGCGGCATCATCCAAATCACAGCCGAGCATCAAGCCGCGGCCACGTACCTCGGTCACGTGCGGCAGCTTGGCGAGCTTTGCCTCCATATAGGCGCCCACCTTGGCAGCATGGTCGGCATAATCGCCGCGCACGAGCGCGGAGAGCGTCGCGGCACACGCCGCGATGGCCAAGCAGCTACCGCCAAAGGTCGAGCCGTGGTCGCCCGGCTTAAACACGTCGGCAATCTCCTTCTTTGCCACGACGGCACCCATGGGCACGCCGTCGGCAATGCCCTTGGCAAGGCTCATGATGTCGGGCTCCACGCCATAGGTCTGGAACGCAAACGGCTTACCCGTGCGGAAGATACCGCACTGGACCTCGTCGGCGATAAGCACGGCACCCACCTCGTGCGCCAAGTCGCGCGC
The DNA here is from genome assembly GCF_040092375.1 of Collinsella sp. CLA-ER-H5. Classification (NCBI taxonomy): domain Bacteria; kingdom Bacillati; phylum Actinomycetota; class Coriobacteriia; order Coriobacteriales; family Coriobacteriaceae; genus Collinsella; species Collinsella sp. CLA-ER-H5. Next base: position 26,115 of record NZ_JBBNLR010000028.1, on the reverse strand, counting down.
CGTAGCCATAAACTCCTCGGTCATGGGGTGCACGCCACTCTCACCCTGGATCGGCTCGAGCATCACGGCACAAATCTCGCTCCCCAGCTGCTTAAAGATTGCACGCAGTTCATCGACATCGTTGGGCGTGCAGGCCACAAAGCCACCCGGCAGCGGGCGGAAACTGTCCTGCAGCCAATCCTGCATGGTGGCCGCAATAGTCTCGAGCGTACGGCCGTGGAAGCCGCCGCGCATGCACACGATAGTGTTGCCGCCATTACCGGCACGCTTGGCGTACAGGCGCGCAAGCTTCATCGAGCCCTCGTTGGCCTCGGCGCCGGAGTTGGCAAAGAACGTCTCCCACACCTGCTCGCCCGCAGCCGGGGCACCAAGAGCAGCTGCCGTGGTCTCATCGCCGGCGACAATGGCATCGGCAAGAACGCGCGCACCATCTACGTCGTCGTTAGCAAGCTTGGACAGCAGCGCCGCGACCTGTCCGCGCTGCTCGATGTAGAAGTAATTGGAGACATGCATGAGCTTTTTGGTCTGTGCCTCGAGCGCCGAGAGCACAGCCGGGTCGCCATGACCTAGGCTGCACACGCCGATGCCGGCAAGAAAGTCGAGGTACTCACGGCCATCGTCGCCGGTGAGCTTCATGCCGTGACCCTCGACAAACTCGACCGGAGAGCGGCCAAAGGTATGCATAACGTAATGGGATTCAAGCGATTGCTGAGCTGCAAGTGACATGGGATGCCTTTCGTTGGGCGCCAGACGGCGCGGGGCTATGGGTGCAGGAATGGGGCGGCTGCGGGTCAGCTAGACCGTCTGAAGCTTCTCGACCTCGTCAAGGTTCTCGGTCAGACGCGCAGCAAACGTCGAAAGCGGATGCGGATGCGTATCGAACTCGTACGCCGTCTCGGTGGAATGGATCACGGTGCCGACGCCGGCATCGGTCAGCAGCTCCAGGAGCAGCGAATGCGGCGTCGTGCCGTTGATGATGTGGGCTCGGAACACGCCAGCGGTAAGCGCGTCGACAGCCGCACGCAGCTTGGGAATCATGCCCTTATCGACCTCGCCGCCGTAGAGCATTTCGTTAACCTCGTCGAGCGTTAGGTTGGAGATAAGCGAGTCCTTGTCGCTAAAGTCCTTGTACAGACCATCGACATCGGTCAAAAAGATCGCCTTATGCGCGTGGAGCGCCGCGGCAACGGCACCGGCGGCGGTGTCGGCGTTGATGTTGAAGAAACCGCCGTCCTCCCCCGCCGCGACGGTAGCGATGACGGGGATGTACTCGCTATCGAGTAAGCGCTCGATATAGTCGGTGTTGACGTGCGTCACTTTGCCCACGCGACCGAGCTCGGGGTCGAGCGGCTCGGCGATGAGCGTGCCGGCATCGCTGCCCGACACGCCCACGGCCAGGTTACCGTGGTGGTTGATGGCAGCAACCAACTCCTGGTTGACCTTGCCGCCCAGCACCTCGCGCACGATATCCATAGTCGCCGGCGTGGTCACGCGCTGGCCGTTCTTAAACTCGACGGGAATATCGTAATGGCTCAGCGCCTCGTTGATAGCCTTGCCGCCGCCATGCACGATGACGGGGCGCATACCGATGATCTTGAGCAAAACGATGTCGCTCATCACGTCGCGGCGCAGCTGCTCATCAACCATGGCGGCTCCGCCATATTTGATAACAACCGTCTTGCCGGTCAGGTTCTTAATCCACGGCAGCGCTTCGAACAGCAGCTGCGCGGTTGCTTCGTTGGATTCGCTCGAACGACAATCGCGTGCGAATTTCATAATCTGCCTCGTCTTTCGTATCGTTATCGCGCCGTGCTCCGCTGTCCGCAATCGCGGCAAGATACGCAGCGTGCCTGGAATCTAGGAACGGTAGTCGCCGTTGATGGAGATGTACTCGTGCGTGAGGTCGCAGGTCCACACAGTCGTTGCCGCGTCGCCTGCGCCCAGGTCGGCCGAGATCACGATCTCGGGCGCTTCGAAACGTCGTAGAGCCTCGTCCTCGTCAAAGGGAACAGTCAGACCGTCGCGACAGACGGGCATGCCCATCATGTCGATAGAAACGTCTTCCTGATTAAACTTCACGCCGCACTTGCCAAGCGCCATAGCAACGCGGCCCCAGTTGCAGTCGTGGCCGGCGATGCAGGTCTTAACGAGCGGCGAGTTGGCAACGGCGCGGGCGGCGATATCGGCTTCCTCGTCGTTAGCGGCGCCGGTAACGTTAACCGTCACGAGCTTTGACGCACCCTCGCCATCGGCCGCAATGTTGCGCGCCAGGCTCTCGCACACCTCGTGCACGGCAAAGGCCAGCTCGTCAAAGGCATCAGTGCCCTCGACGATGGCCTCGGCATCTGCGGCAGCGGCGCCGGAGGCAAGCATGATGCAGGTGTCGTTGGTCGAGGTGTCGGAATCGACCGTTACCTTGTTAAAAGTCTGCTTGGCGGTCGAGAGCAGCAGGGCATGAAGTGCCGCAGGCTCGACGGGGGCATCGGTGGTGATAACTGCGATCATGGTGGCCATGTTGGGCATGATCATGCCCGAGCCCTTGCACATGCCGCCTACCGTATAGACATTACCCGCATGACCCGCCGCCTCGCTGACGTAGGACACGGCGTACTCCTTGGAGTGCGTGTCGGTCGTCATGATGGCGCGAGCGGCATCGGCGCCACCGTGGGCGGAGAGCGCCTCGTAGGCGGCAGGAATGGCGGTCTCAAACGTGTCGATCGGCAGAATCTGGCCAATCACACCCGTGGAGGCAACCAGAATCTGCTGGGGCTCACAGCCGATGACCTGCGATGCGATGCTGCACGTCTCGCGCGCGCATGCAAGGCCGGTCTCACCCGTGGCGGCGTTAGCATTGCCAGAGTTAACCGAAACGCCGGCGATGATTCCGTAGCCCTTGTCGGCACCGCCCAGGTTGGCACGGCTCACCTGCACGGGCGCCGCGCAAAAGCGATTGGTGGTAAACACGCCGGCACCGGGACAGGGTTTATCGGGCACGACGAGCGCGTAATCCAGACGCTCGGGGTTCTTGCGGAACCCAGCGTGGATGCCTGCAGCCTTAAAACCAGCCGCAGCCGTAACGCCACCCTCGACGGCGCGAATCTTGATATCAAACAGCTCGGTATTCATCGTCTTTATGACTCCTTATGTCAAACAAAAAACGGACATCGGTTGGTGCGCCATGCCAGTCGTGATCATGAGACCAGCTTAAGAGTGGCGCCCCACTCGATGCCCGACTACCAAATCGTTAACAATCGAATGTGCTACACCGGGCACGCCACTGTGGGCAAGCCTCGTCGCTCGTCAAAGCCAAAGACGATATTGGCGCACTGGACTGCTTGGCCCGCAGCGCCCTTGCACAGATTGTCGATGGCGCCCGTCGCCACCAGCACGCCCGCGCACTTGTTGAGCGCGAGGCCGATCTGGGCGGCGTTGGTGCCGACGACCGAAGCCGTCTTGGGCTGCTGGCCGGCGTCGAGTACGCGCACGAAAGTGCGACCAGCGTAGAACTGCTTGTAATAGTCGACAACGTCCTCAAGGGTCAGGGAGTCGATGGCCTGCGGCGTGAGCGGCAGCGTCACCGTGGAGAGCAGGCCGCGCTTGAGCGGTGCCAGGTGCGGGGTAAAGACGACGCGATCTGTTAGACCAAGGATTTGCTCGATTTCGGGCGTGTGACGATGCTTACCCACGCCGTAGGCCTCCAAGTTCTCGTCGGCGCTGCAAAAATGGGTGCGGGCGTTGCAGGACTTACCGGCGCCCGTCACGCCGCTAATGGCATCGACAATCACGGGACCGTTCTCAGCCACCCAGCCCGCACGCACGGCAGGAGCGGCAGCAAGGCTCGTTGCGGTGGGATAGCAGCCGGCGCAGGCGACCAACACGGGCCTGCCAGCGGCATGGTTGGAAGCAGCGGTCTCTAAGTCCTGGCAGAACAGCTCGGGCAGACCGAAGGCGCGGGTCTTGAGCAACTCGGGGCTCGTGTGCTCGGCGGCATACCAGGCCTCAAAGGTGGCCGGATCGCTCAGGCGATAGTCGGCCGAGAGGTCAATGCAGGAGACTCCCGCGGCAAGCAGGGCGGGCACCTGAGCCATGGCAGCCGTGTGCGGCACGGCCAATAATACCGCGTCGCAGTTCTTGAGCTCGGGGGCATCATGCGTCGTGAAGACAAGATCGCTTACGCCGGTGAAGCTCGGGTACACCGCAGACAACGGCTGGCCGGCATCAGCGTTGGACGTAATGGCAACAAGTTCAAACTCGGGATGACCGAGCACGAGGCGAATGAGCTCGGCTCCGGCATATCCAGCCGCGCCGACGATTCCAACCTTCAAAGACATATCAGACTCCTTGTCTGCGATTTATGCACCGATGCGCATTTCGCAGCGGTCGTTATGAAGTGGCTTGAAACTTTAGCACCAAAAGATGCATGAACACGTAAATGACTTGCATATTCATGCATTGAAACATTCCCGACACATTCGCTCGAAGGAATTGACAAATGGAGCGGGCCCCGTATTGACCGGCGCTCCTAACGGCGCCGGGCAATACGGGGCCCGCCCATGCGAAAACCAAGTTGTTAGGATGAGCCAGCTGGCTAGAGCTCGACCGGCACCCATTCGTCGTGATTGCAGATAAAAGCCTCGGAATCCTCGACGCTAAAGAAGACGAGCGTGGGGTCGTTAGGCCCCTCATAGTGCTCACCCAGGCGCTCTAGATGCTTCCACCCGGCTTCGCGCATTTCGCTCGAAGCCCGGTCATCCAAGCCGGCACGCCCGCGCAAGATGAGCCAGCCATGGCCCGGCCACCAACTCGTGGCCTCAAAGCGCTGATTTTGTAGCAGCTCTTGCCACACGTCTTTGGTGCGCGCTGTTACAAACCACAGCTTGCCATCCTGGATCTGCGCAAACGAAAACGGACGCACATGAGGCTGTCCGTCAACGCTCGTCGCCAAATACCATGCCGGCACCGACGTCAGATACTCCAACACCGTATTCAATCCGTCCATGTGTCCTCCTGTCGCCTGACCAGTCTTTTTGGAATGGGTAATCAATTTGGGAAATTAGAGCTCCAGGCGCTCCTCGCTGCCGTCGATATCACAGAAGCGCGCGGCAATGTTGCGGACCGAGAAGAACGCAAGGCGGCCGTCGTTGGCGCTCTCGTGTTCCTCGCCGATGCCCACCATGTGCTTAAAACCCGCTTGACGCACCTTGTCGCTCGCAACTGCGTCGTCCTCAAGTGCGGCCTCGCCGGTCAACACGATCCAGCACTCCCCCGGCTTCCAGCCCGAGAGTTCAAACTTGGGATTCGCACTCAGCTCCGCCCACACATCCTTGTCGCGCGATGTGCAAAACCACAGCTTACCGTCATCGACCATGGCAAATGAAAACGGCCTCACGCGAGGCTGATACCCGTCGGCCACATCGGTCGTGGCCAGATACCACGCCGGAATGCGCCTGAGATACGAACAGGCGCGCTCAAGCTGAGCCGTGCGGTCGTTGTCGGTCATAGGGACCCCTTTCTTGCGCTCGAATCGCGCCTAAACAAGTTGAAGATTGATGACGATGACGCAGATGAGCAGCAACGCCGTCACCACCGCCGCCAACGCATCGCTGCGGCCAAATGCAAGCGCATGCAAACGTGCGCGGCCCTGCTCGCCATGATAGCAACGGGCATCCATGGCGGCCGAAAGCGTCTCGGCATGACGGAACACGCCCGTGAACAGCGGAATCGCCACACTGCCGAGCATACGCACGCCGCCGAGCGGACCGCACGTCACGCGCGCGCCGCGGCTTGCCTGCGCGTCCGCCGTCTGCTTCATCTCGGTGGCGAACTGCGGCATAAAGCGCAACGCGATACCCATGATCATGCCGAGCTCATGCGCAGGGAGCCCCACGCGCGCAAACGGTGCGAGCAGACGCTCAAAGCCCGCGGTGAGGTCGAGCGTGGGCGTGGTGAGCGTAATGGCGCTCATGCCGGCCATCATCAGGGTCAGGCGGCACGCCATAAAGGCGGCAGAACGCAGCGAGCCCTCGCTTATCTGCAGAAAGCAGAGCTGCCACAGGATGCGCCCGCTCTGGTCGGAAAACAGGTTGAGCACTGCGACCACCACGACAATCGCCAGCAATGGTGCCATCGATGATAGGACCCGGCGCAACGGCACCCGGGACACGGCATAGATCAGGACAACGAAGATTGCGACCGGGGCCAGTCCGCGGAAGCTGCTGACTGTGAGCGTCGTGATCAGAAACACAAAGCCCAAGAGCAACTTAGTTCGCGGGTCTAGGCGGTGGATCGCACTATCGCCGGGATAGTAGCTGCCAAACGAAAACGCCTCCATTAGCAGCCCTCCTCTCGCGCGACCGTCTTGGATTTAGCAATGTCCGCGACGTTAGAAGGACCGCCCGAGCGACCGATTAGCAGGTCCACCAACTCGTCTGCCAGCGACTCAACCGTATAGAGGCCGTCAAAGCGCAGCGGCACGCCTGCCTTCGCGAGCGCCAGCGCCATGCGCTGGGCGGCGGGAACACCCAAGCCGATTGATTTAAGCTCATCCGCATGCGCAAAAACCTGCGTGGGCGTTCCCTCGGCAAACACCGCGCCCTCGTTCATCACAACGATACGGTCACAACAATTTGCCAGGTCATCCATGCTGTGCGAAACCATGACAACGGTCAGGCCTTCGTCATGTAAACGGCCAATGAGCTCCAGGAAATCCCTGCGGGCAGCCGGATCGAGGCCTGCCATGGGCTCGTCGAGCGCCAGCACCTCAGGTTCCATGGCGAGCACGCCGGCAAACGCCACGCGACGCTGCTGGCCGCCCGAAAGCTCAAAGGGGCTCTTGTCGCCGACCGTGGAAAGATCGAGGCCCACGCGCGAGAGCGATGACTCGACACGACGGTCGACTTCATCTTGCGGCAAGCCAAGGTTGTGCGGACCAAACGCCACGTCCTGCGCCACGGTTTCGGCAAACAGCTGACGCTCAGGATACTGAAACACCACGCCGACCTTGGCCTTAACCGCAGCGGCGTCTTTCTTGTTTGATAGGTCGAGCCCCAGCGCGCAAATGCTTCCCTCCTGCGGACGGATCAGCCCGTTGAGATGCTGGACCAGAGTCGATTTACCCGAGCCGGTATGGCCTGCTAGCCCCAGGAACTCGCCGCGACGCACCGTCAGCGATACATCGCGCAGCGCCCACGGACTGCTGGGGTCGTTTCCCCAGAGAGCCTGTTTGCTCGATTTGCCCGCAGTGGCCGAGCGCTTATGCCAGCGGCGGCGCTCGCGCGGACTGAGCGAATAACTGTACGAAACATGGGATAGCTCTATGACGGGCTCCGACGCGTTGCCCTCGTTGTCTACCGGAACAGTGCCGTCAGCGATTTCCAACTGGGATGCGGAAGACTGCCCCGCGGTGCCTGCCCCACTTCGCTCGGCATAAGTCTGCGCAATCTCGGCGACCATATCCGCCTCACGTACCTGCGCGCAAACGGGCACGCCCTTCGCACGAAGTGTCCTACCTAAGCAGCACGACGCCGGCATATCCAGGTTGAGCTGAGCGAGTTCATTCGCCCGCGTCAGAATCTCCTCGGGCGTACCCAGCATGGCAACATGCCCCGCCCGAAACACCGCGACACGATCGGCCTCGGCGGCCTCTTCCATAAAGTGCGTAATCATCACGATGGTCATGCCGCGATCGTGCAACGCGCGGCAAGCCTTCATGAGGGCCTTGCGCCCACGCGGATCAAGCATCGAGGAAGCCTCGTCCAAGATGAGCACGCGCGGTTCCATGGCAAGCACGCCGGCAAGCGCCACGCGCTGCTTTTGGCCGCCCGAAAGCGCATGGGTCTCGTGGTGCTCAAAGCCCACCAGGCCCACGCCCTTCAGCGCCTCGCGTACGCGCTGCGCAATTTGCGCCGATGGCACGCCTAGGTTTTCGGGACCAAACGCAATGTCATCTTCGACAAGCGTTGCCACCAGCTGGTCGTCGGGATTCTGGAATACCATGCCCGCGGTCGAACGAATGTCGTAGACCAGCTCGGGGTCGGACGCATCCATGCCGTTGATGCGTACCGTGCCCGCATCGGGCTGCAACAGCGCATTCAGATGCTTGGCAAACGTCGACTTGCCCGACCCATTGCCACCGAGGATGCAGAAAAACTCCCCGTCCTCGATGTTCAGATCGACGCCGTCGAGCGCCGGTGCGGCACCGTCATAACTAAAGGAAACGCCCCGACACTCAATCATGCGCGGCCTTTGACCTGGTCCTTTTTAGGCGTGATGAGGTTGGAAACCGCCTTGTACACCGCAAGCGTCAATACCGAGTTAAGCACGGTCTTGATAAGGTTGAACGGCAGCACGGCAGGAATCATGAGCGGGGCGATCACATCGACCGAGCCATACCAGAACCATACGCCAATGGTAAGGTTTGCGACCATAGACAACGCCGTAGCGGCAATAACGCCGAGCGCTAGGCCAATCACGGCACCCTTATAGGTATGCATCTTCTGGTAGACGATAGCCGCGGGCAGAATGTAGCCCAGCGTGGCAACCAGATTCATAAGCGCGCCGACCCAGTCACCCGTAGTGAGCGCATGGATAACGATCGCCATGGCGGCAACAGCAGTACCGGCACCGGGGCCATACGCAAACCCGCACACCATCGCCGGCACCAGCGACGGGTCATACGTCAAAAACGGTGCCGAGGGAAGGATGGGCAGCTGCACATACATAAACAGCGCTCCCAAGGCGCACATCAACGCCATGGTAACGAGCTGTTTGGTGCTCCACCTATTCGTGTTCTCAAAATGGATATGCTGCGACTGTTCAGACATTAAGATCACCTGCCTCTTTCATCCGGACTCTAACCGTTGGCACTGGGATCTCACCAGTTCAGCCGGCATGCGAACCAACACACGCACGGGTCGCGGACTCATCGGCTCGGTCGCAGACGCCTCGCCTGCTCCACGGCGCCCCTTTGGCACCGCCCGATTTACCGCCAGTGGGGAATTCCACCCCGCCCTGAAACAGCAATTGCAAGTGTAGCACGAGGGAAGAGAGGTACAAGTACGCCAGGGGTAATTTCTGGCGAGGGCCAGTTGCCGCAACAACCACGTTCCCCACCCATCCCAAAGTAACGCGCCTTTCGCGCAAAGCGCGAAACAGCGAAGGGACACGTACTCCTATCGACCACGTCCTTCTACGCCCGCCGACCTCAAGGCCGTAAACGCAGGGAATCCGGGGGCGGGACGGGGACTTCTCTCCGGAATATTCCGCAGGACGCAAAGAGGCTCCGCAGCGCGAAGCGCGATGCGGAGCCTCTTTGCATGTCCGAGGACGTTCCGGAGAGAAGTCCCCGTCCCGCCCCCGGATTCCCGGTGGGAGTTCTAGACCTTGTCGGCCTTAGTACATACCGCCGCCCTGCTGACCAGCGGTGGCAGCAGCGATAGCGTCCTCAAGCTGAGTGTTCTTGGGCACATCGGAGACGGTGGCCTCGGTGATGAGAATCAGGCTGGCAACAGAAGCAGCGTTCTGCAGGGTGACGCGGCTGACCTTGACGGGGTCGAGGACGCCCATCTCGATCATGTCGCCCCACTCGCCGTTGGCAGAGTTGAGACCCTGGCCGGCGGGCAGCTCGGCAACCTTGTCGACCACGACGGCGCCCTCAAAGCCAGCGTTCTTGGCGATGGTAGCAACCGGAGCAGTCAGAGCCTTCTTGACGATGTCGACACCGATCTTCTCCTCGGGGTCGTCAATCTCGACAGCATCGAGCGCAGGAGCAGCGTCCATGAAGGCGACGCCGCCACCGGCGACGATACCCTCCTCGACAGCAGCGCGAGTAGCCTGCAGGGCGTCCTCGACGCGATGCTTGATCTCCTTGAGCTCGGACTCGGTAGCAGCGCCGACCTTGATGACGGCAACGCCACCGGAGAGCTTGGCCAGGCGCTCCTGGAGCTTCTCACGGTCGAAGTCAGAGGTGGTGTTCTCCATCTCACCCTTGATCTGAGCGATACGAGCGTCGATGGCCTCCTTGGAGCCAGCGCCGCCGACGACGACGGTATTGTCCTTGGAGATGGTGACGGACTTAGCGGTACCGAGCATATCGGCGGTGATGTCAGCGACCTTCACGCCCAGCTCGTCCAGGGCAGCCTGGCCGCCGGTGAGGACGGCGATGTCCTCGAGGATGCGCTTGCGGCGATCGCCGTAGCCCGGAGCCTTGACGGCGCAGACGTTGAGGGCGCCACGGATCTTGTTGAGAACCAGGGTAGGCAGAGCCTCGCCGTCGATGTCCTCAGCGATGATGAGCAGGCCACGGCCAGCGCGCTGGACAGCCTCGAGAACGGGCATAATGTCCTGAACGCTGGAGATCTTCTGGTCGGTGATGAGGATGTACGGATCCTTCATCACGGCCTCCATGCGGTCGTTATCCGTGACGAAGTAAGCGGAGACATAGCCCTTGTCGAACTGCATGCCCTCGACGGTATCGATGGTGATGTCGAACGTCTGGGAATCCTCGACGGTGATGACGCCGTCCTTGCCCACGACCTCCATGGCCTCGGCGATCTTCTCGCCGACCTCGGGGTCACCGGCGGAGATGGTACCGACGGAAGCGATCTGCTCCTTGGTCTCGACCGGCTTGGCCTGCTTCTTCATCTCGGCGACGGCGGCGTTAACGGCCTTGTCGATGCCGCGACGGATGGCCAGCGGGTTGGCGCCAGCGGCGACGTTGCGCAGACCGTCGTTGACGATGGCCTGGGCGAGCAGAGTTGCGGTGGTGGTGCCGTCACCCACGGTGTCGTTGGTCTTGGTGGCAACCTCCTTCACCAGCTGAGCGCCCATGTTCTCGATGTTGTCCTCGAGCTCGATCTCCTTGGCGACGGAAACGCCGTCGTTGGTGATGGTCGGGGCACCGAACGTGCGCTGCAGCGCAACGTAGCGACCCTTGGGGCCCATGGTGACGGTAACGGCGTCGGCCAAAGTGTTGACGCCCTTGGCAAGCTTAGCGCGGGCATCGGTGTTGAACGTAATGTTCTTTGCCATGGTAGGTAATCCTCCAAAAGAAATGTGACTCGCGTCGCCGCTTCCGAGTCCTGTGCGGCGGGCGCGTTCAAAGACGAATCAGAGATTCTGACGAGACTAGGCCTCGACGACGGCGTAGATGTCGTCGGCGCGCATCAGCAGATACTTCTCGCCGTCGACCTTGACCTCGTTGCCACCGAACTTACCGTAGATGACAACGTCACCGACCTTGACGTCCATGGGGATGCGCTCACCCTTGTCGTTGACCTTGCCGGCGCCAACGGCAACGATGGTGCCACGCTGCGGCTTCTCCTGAGCGTTGCTGGCGATATACAGACCAGAAGCGGTCTTCTGCTCGGCCTCGTCGGGCTTGACCAGAACACGATCTGCAAGCGGCTTCAAAGACGACATGCTTGTCTCCTCCTTTTTGGGCCGCGCGGTTATACCACGCGAATTAACCCTTTTTGTTTGCGTACGCGTTGAATGGTACCCACGAATGGCGGGTTATACAACACAGAGTCAAAAAATCTTATTTTTTGGCACTTAGATTTTCTGAATGCCGGGGGATAACTTAGCAGTGGCTCCCGTGTGGCTCCGGAGGGGCGGGGCATAAGGTTTCCTGCTCGGGCAGTCCTGCTCGCACGAAGGCCACATTAAGTGGCCTTCGGCTCGTGCGGAACTCGCGATAAACCTTATGCCCCGCCCCTCCGGAGCCACACGGGAGGCAGGTTAACTAATTCGAGCCCGGCATTCAGAAAAGTCAGTGCAGCAAAAAGGCGATGCGGATAGCGACATGGGCATGGTTTTCGTTGCGAGCACGGGTCCCCTGGGGAGCACCGTGCATTTTTGGGAGTTTTCAGCAGGCCGGGACAAATGCATACGCACCGGGCGCATCTAATTAGTCCCACGGTAGCCTTCGACCGGCGATTTGGGTCGGCAGACAGGCCTCGTCGAGACAAACAAGCATGCCTCGCGCCACGTCGGACCCCAAAATGACGTCGATCTCCGCAATGCTACCCGACTGCAGCGGCACCGGCAGAGCTCGCGGTGCTGAATACTCCGTTTTTTGCACGGCACGGGCGGGGGTACATCAGGATCAGGAAGAATATCCCAGCCTTTTTATGCAATCTGTAATGGGAAGTATGCAAAACACCAAGAGGCAGCATTGCTGATGTCCAAATTGAGCGCGCAGGGCAGCGGCGCATCCGCCCTGCGCCCAAATCCATCAGAGCGGGGACGCTCCTAACAAATCCCCACCGGCAAACAAACGCGACTCGAGCGCTATCCCAAAATAGGCTGTCCGAGCCGCGCTTAACGGTACGGCATGAATACTTAGCGCTCGTAAATCAAGTTACCTGCCAGGTAGGTGGCCTGAACTTTTGTGGCCTGGAGGTCTTGGGGGTCAACGGTGAGCGGGTTTTGGTCCAGGACTACCAGATCGGCGTATTTGCCGAGTTCCAGGCTGCCGAGGTTTTGCTCGTCGCCTGCCGCGTAGGCGCTGCCCAGGGTGTAGTTGCGCAGGGCTGTTGCCGCATCGATGCGCTCGCTCGGCAGCCAGCCGCCCTCGGGCCAGTGGCTTTTGGGGTCCTGGCGCGTGATAGCCGTGTAGAGCACGTTCATGCTGGTAACAGCTGTGATGGGGCTGTCGGTACCGAAGGCTTGGCGAATGCCGCGCTGCTTATAGGTTGCGAACGGCCACATGATGCGGCTGCGCTCCAAGCCCAGGTCGCGCTCCGGACCACCCGGGTCGAGCGTGATATGGCAGGGCTGGCTCGAGGCAACCACGTCGAGCTTGCGCAGGCGGTCGATGTCCTCGGGCAAGAGGTTCTCCAGATGCTCAAGCGTGTTATGACCGTGCTGGGGCAGGCCGTACAGGTCGGCCGCTTCCTCGAAGATATCCAGCGCGGCATGAATCGCACCGTCACCAATGACGTGGATGCGCACGGTGTGACCGCGCTCCGCGGCCGCCAGAACCAGTTTGCGCATGCGCTCAGCCGGAACCGTCAGACGGCCCTGGTCGCCCGGGAAGCGCGGATTGGTATAGGGCTCGGTGAGATATGCCGTGTGTTCGCTCGACACGCCATCGAAGAACTGCTTAAAACCAGGCGCCGAGAGCAGCGCGTTGTTCGCGTAGCGGGTCTGCAGTTCTTCTAAGCGCGATTGGTCATCCAGCAGTGTGGGGAATAGATGGGCTCGGATGCCCAGTTTGCCGGCTGCCTGCAGTTTGTCGTAGACGTCGTCGCGGATAAAATCGCAGCCCGGCATGGGCATGAGCGACATATCGCAGATCGAGGTGATGCCCTGCTCGGCCATACGCTTCATCTGGTCGGCGTAAGCGCTCGCGATGCGGTCCTCGCCCAGCCACTCCAGGCAGCGCGGTAGCAGCTGCATGGCAGCCGCCTCGTGAGCAATGCCCGTGAGCTCGCCGTTTGCATCCTTGTCGTAGCTGCCGCCCGCTGGCGGCTCGCTGTCGCGTGTGACGCCGAGCGCCTCGAGTGCGCGGCTGTTGAGCCAAAGCGTATGCCCGTCGCCCGAATACATAACGCAGGGACGATCGGGGAATGCCGCATCGAGCGACGCCTTGGTAGGATGCTCGGGCGGGTCCCAACGGTAGTCGCGCCAGCCCTGCGTCACAACCCAAGCGTCATCGGGCAGGTCCTGGGAAAACTCGAGCGCATGTTGCACCAGCGCCGCCTCGGACGTGCCCATATCCATAAGCATGTACGGCGAGGAACCGACCGAGGTATGGAAGAAGTGCAGATGAGCGTCATGGAAACCGGGGCAGACAAACTGCTCGCCGTAGTCGATAACCGACGTGGCGGCGGGAGCGGCGGCGATCACGTCATCGGGCGCACCGACTGCGACGATACGGTCGCCTGCGATGGCAATCGCCAGCTCGCGGGCGGTATCGATGCCGTCTTGCGCGGTAAAGACGTTCTTGGAGCGGATAATCCGATCGATATGTTGCATGGGCATCCCCATCTCTGGCAGGAAATTCAACACCCCCGAGTGTACTCCCCCGCCCTTGTAACAAAACCCCAAGCGGCAAACGGCAACTTTACCAGCCCTAGCGGCAGGTGGCATACTGGAGAGAGCCTGTACGATTTTGCGATCAACCCAGCAAGGAGCAAATCGACCATGACGAAGACCAAGGCACAGCAGATTATGGCGGCGACCGAGGCTCGCGCGGCTGACGACGTCACCGCAGCCATCAAAGATATCGCTACCGAGTTTGAACCCTATATCATCAAGCAGCGCCGGCACTTCCATAAGCACCCGGAGCTGAGCCTTGCCGAGGAGCGCACGACCTCCGACATCGCCAACCAGCTCGACGCCATGAATATCCCCTATGAGCGTCCCCTTAAGACGGGTCTGGTGGCGACCCTTCGCGGCACCGCGCCCGATGCCTACCGCGAGGACGGCACGCCGCGCCGCCGCATCCTGCTGCGTGCGGATATCGACGCCCTGCCCGTCACCGAGCAGACCGGCGAGGAATTTGCCAGCGTCAACGAGGGCTGCATGCACGCCTGCGGCCACGACTGCCACATCGCCATGATGCTCGGCACGCTGCAGATTCTGCGCCATATGACCGACGACATCCACGGCGAGGTCCGCATCGTCTTCCAGCCCAGCGAGGAAAACGGCCAGGGCGCCAAGCTCATGATCGGCACGGGTGTGCTCGACGGCGTCGATGGCGCCTACGCCGCGCACATCTGGAGTGAGGTCGACGCCGGCACCGTGAGCTGCGAGCCCGGCCCGCGCATGGCCAATACCGACTGGTTCCGCATCGACGTCCGCGGCACCTCATGCCACGGCGCCATGCCCCAGCGCGGCCACGACGCCGTTATGGTTGCCGCCGAGATCGTCAACGCTCTGCAGACCATCGTCTCGCGCGAGATCAGCCCCTATGAGCCGGCTGTCATCACCGTCGGCGAGCTGCACGGCGGCACCGCGCGCAACGTTATCGCCGGCACGGCCTACCTTGCCGGCACGGTGCGCACCTACGGAGATTCGACCCACGAGGAAATGCCGGAGCTTATGCGCCGCATCGTGGAGCATACCGCGGCCGCCTTGGGCGCCGAGGCAGAGCTCACCGACTACACCATCGCCAACTACAAGGTCGAAAACGACGCCGCCTCGAGCGAGCGCTGCCGTCAGGCTGTAATCAAGTGCCTGGGCCCCACCGGTCAAGGCCATTACCGTGGCACGCTTTCGGGCGAGGATTTTTCGGAGTACCTGCGCCGCGTGCCGGGCGTGCTCGCCTTTGTAGGTACGCGCAACCCCAAGATTGGTGCCACGTACGCCCAACATTCCTGCTTCTACAAGATCGACGAGACCGTGCTGGCAAAGGGCTCCATGGTGGCCGCCCAGTATGCTATCGACTTTTTGGCCGAGCCCACGCAAGAGGAGCTCGACGGCCCCACGATCGCCGCGGTTGCCGAGACCAACCCCGACTTGGCCGCCAAGCTGCGCTCTGCCAAGGCAACAGCCGCTGAGGCGCGCGACGCCATGCACGATGCTCGCACCGCTCGCCATGCTGCAATCAAGGGCATCCACGATGCGCGGGCTGCCGCTCGCCACGAGGAGAAGCGCGACGAGTAGCCATCACGCCCACCCATAACAACCTGGCTAGAGCAAAGCGGGGGCGAACGTTATCTCAACGTTCGCCCCCGCTTATGTGTCGACCGCTTTTCTAGCGCGTCCTCCGTCACGACAGGAAAGAGCGAAGGATGGTGAGCCAGCGTGGGGGTTCGAGGTGGATGATGTCGTCGGGGACTCCGGCGGGCGCATGGCCGCCAAAGAGTAGGCCGGCATCTACCGGATTGATGAGGCGCACGATCCATACGGCGATGACCAGCATGCACAACACGGTGACTGCAATGTCGACACCACGCTTTAGCTTGCTCGATGCCACCTCCTCGCGCACGAACGCGAGCACAAACGCAATCGGCACCACCCAAAACAGCGGATGGTAGGCAAAGGCCGCCGCAAAATCGAGACGCAGCGCCGCCAGCCACGCCCTCGTCATGCCGCATCCCGGACAAGGAGCGCCCGTCATCATTCGAAAAATGCAGCCGATATCGAGCAGGTAGAGCGCGAGCCAGGCAACAAAGAGCGCGCCGGTGCAAAAAAGGGCGCGGCGAAGGAGCTCTGCCGTGCCCCTATGTCCCTGGGAGCTGTTCACGCCGCCCTTATTGTTAGGCACGAGCGCCAAGGCGAGTGTTGTAAGCCGTTGCCATGGCATTGGTATTATTGATGATGATGTTCATAGCGAAGATGGGACCAAGGCCGCACAGGAGCGCGCCGAAGATCTGCCACAGAAGAACGGTGGTGCCGTTTTCCTGGAACACCAGGCCGTAGCGAGGAGCGTTGGCCTGCAGGCGGTTGCCAATCTTGTAATACCAGTAGTACGCGTAGAAGCCGCAGGTCACAAACGATAGAAGGATGAATTCCGCCAGACCCGGCGTGTAATCGCCGTCATCCTGACACAACGTGTTGACGTCGCGTGCCAAGCAATACAGGAAGTAGAACGAATAGATACCGCAGGTCACAAGAGAGAGCAGCAGCCAGCCGATCAGGCTGCGGTCAGCCTTAATGGGGCCATAGCCCATCGGAGCGGATGCGGACTGTTGGGCGTATTGACCGGTGTACTGCTGCTGAGGCTGGGGCACGGGCTGAATAGCCTGGGCCGGAGCGGGCTGGGGCTGCGGGGCCGGAGCGGCAGAAGCGGCACCAACGGCGGATCCGCAAACAGGGCAGAATTTGGCATCATCCGAAATGGGAGAACCACAAGTGGGACAGAACATGAGCCTCTCCTTTTCCTAAGGCGTCGCACGCCTTCAAACCTTACACGTCTACGTTCTCAACAATAGCCGCGACGTTGTTGCGCAACATTGACCAATTTCCGAGAAATTTTGCTGCAACCGTTTTCCCAGGCATTTTCTTGCTTTCGCAGTAGAAAAAGGCACCCCGGGCTCAGTTGCCCAGGGCGCCTCGACCGGCTATTCGGTTTGATTGTTTTCGGCAGCAGGATTATCGCCCGGCTCATCCGCCGGCGTGGCAACGGCATCCCAATCGGGCTCCGCAGGCGTCGCCTCGGACGCCGGTGCGGGGACAGGAGCAGGTGCCGGGGCAGGGGCAGGCGCGGGTGCCGGGGCAGGTGCAGGCGCGGGTGCCGGGGCAGGCGCAGCACCAGTGGCTGCCGTGGGATTGAATCCCGCAGGAGCAGGCTTCTTCTCACCCGGGAGCACAAAAGTCAAAACGTCGTCCTTGTCCTCATCGGCCCATTCGCTTGCATAACGTGCAGCCCAATAGCCAACGGCACGGTGCTTGAGCATCTTGCCAAAGACCGTAAGGAACACCGTGACGAATGCAATCAGCACCAGGAACAATACGAGCGTGACACCACCGGCGGTAACAATCGCCTCGATACCCGTGGGGCGATAGTAATAGCCGTACGCGCCAATTCCGGCGATGGCACCAAAGACAGCTGTCAAGATCCACGTAATGGCGTTGGAAACCAGGCCCGTCAAAAACTCGGGAAGGAACGAAGCGCAGAACAGCTTGGTCTTGTTGTGCTTAAACGCCGCCCAGACCTTGTCGAGCGAAAACGCGCTCTCAACGCGCCCGGTCACCGCAAAGTGCATCACGGCAATGTCGGCGAACATCTTAAAGAAGACCCCCAAGACTGCCGTGGCAATCATAGCCAGGACAAGCAGGCCGAGCGAACCGAACAGCGCAGCCTCGAGCGCATAGGAGCCATAGTAGGAGTACGAGCCTGCGGCACCAAGCGCCACGCCCTCCACCAGCGAAAGCACTACACCGATAACGGGAATGGCAGCGATAACCTCGAGCACGACCGAAATAACGCTCGAAAAGACTCCGAGACCAAACGACGTGGAACGCATCAGCGGACGATCCATGCCGTCATCGATCTTAAGCGACAGATCGCGACCCCACTCGATGCCAAAGCCGGAACCGCACACGCTCGCAATGCAAGCTGCCAAAAAGCCGATGGCAGCCGCAATGCCGCCAATAACGGGAATAAACAACACGAGCACCGACACAACGCAAATCAGCGCCGGCAAAAACGCGATTTGGCATACACGCTGAAGCACGCCCGGGGTCTTGGTCATATCCTGGAACGCCTGAACCACACAGCCCTTTGGCGCATTCGCCACGGGCGGTTGCGGAACAAACTGCTGGGGCTGAGGCTGTCCCTGGGGAGCGGGGCCAGCGGCACCGGCATTAGGAGCACCACACACGCCGCAGAACTTGTCGTTATCGCCCATGGGGGCGCCACACTGCGAGCAGAACATAGAATCATCCCTTCGTATCTAGAGCGAATCACCTGGATCGCAAACGATGTCTTTGGCATCATTATCACCCAATGTGAGTTCAAATACTCTTAGATGACGTATTTGCAACGCGCGAGGCGCTTTTCGATTGTTTGATGAATGCGTTCGCGCTAGTTCGTGCCGCGGAAACCCTTGCCGACGATCTCGGAACTGTCGACAATCGTGATAAAGGCACCCGGATCGACCTCGCGCGCATAGCGGCGCAGTTGCACGGCCTCGCGACGGCTCAGCACGCTCATGATCACCGTCACGCACTTGCCCGAGAAGGCACCGTAGCCGCGACTAATGGTCGCCGTACGGTTGAGATGCTTGACGATAAACTCCTCGACCTTAAGGGGCTCGGAACAAATGACCGTGCAGACCTTACGAAGGTGAATGCTCTCGATGGCTTTGTCGACCACAAGCGTCTTGGCAAACAGGCCGAGCACGCAATACAGACCGACACGCGGGCCGTACAAGAAGGCCGCGATGGCCACGATGCCGATATCGACCAGCAGCAGGGCGCGGCCAATCTCGAGCGTCGTGCGGCGCTTGAGGATCATGGCAAGAATGTCCGTGCCACCCGTCGAGGCGCCGATATCAAAGACGATGGCGCTGCCGAGCGCCGGCAGAATCACGGCAAAACACAGGTCGAGCCACATATCGCCCGTCATCGAGACACTGGTCGGGATAAAGAGCTCGAAAAGCGAAACATAGGCGGACAGCGCAAACGAGGCGAAGACGCTCCACAGGATTGCCTTGCGCTCCAAAAAGATAAAGCCCAAAACGACGAGAACCGCGTTGATAATCCACATAAAGACGCCGACGGGCAGGGTCGGGAACAGCGTGGACAGAATAACCGACACGCCCGAGGTGCCGCCAAAAGCAAAGTGATTAGGGGTTTTAAACGCAACGATGGCAAAGGCCGTAAGAATCAGGCCCAGATTGAGCTCGGCGAAAAAGCGCGGGAAGCCTGGCTCCTGGCTACGCTTTTGGCCGGCACGCTCGCCGCGCTCGATATCGGTGCGATCAACCACGCGCTCCATCGGCACCACGGGAGGACGATGTACCTCCTCGGCAGCTCGCGATGCCGCCTCTGCCGCGGCAGCCTCAATCGCCCATGCCTGGCTTTCTGTTTCGTGCTCGTCAGCCATTACGGCAACCCCTCGTTAACAATTTGGAAACAATGCGCCCATTAGGGTAACGCGGAACACGACGATTGCAACCCCTAGTTAGACGAGCGGTATGCCTACATCGGGGACATACAAATAACGGCCGGCCGCACATACATCCGTGCGGCCGGCCGTTTGACGTTTTCGCAGATAAAACCTGCTAAAATAAACATCCCTTTTTGGTAGGTTACTCGTGCTGGTTGGTGCGGTGCTCGTACTCCTCGGGGGTGATGACATCCTCGATGCGTAGGTTGACGCCTGCCACCTCAAGGCCGGTCATCGCGGCCAGACGCTCGGTCACGCGCGCCTTGACGTCGTCGAAAATCGCGGGCGCGTAGGCGCCGTACTCGATAATGACGGAAATGTTGACGACCACGCGGTTGTCATCGGTGACCTCGACCGTCACGCCCTTGGTCAGGTTCTCGGCACCAAACTGCTCCTGCACAAAGTGCATGAGGTTGCCCTTCATGCCCAGGACGTGCGGCACCTCGCGGGTGGCCATGGCGACGATCTTCTCGATTACACCGTTGGAATAGGTCAGCGAGTCCTCGGACTCGTCTGTTTCCTCATCATCCTCGTCCGCATCGTCGGCGGGTTCGGCCTCGACGAGCGCCTCGTCCTCGAGCGTTACGTCCTCGGCCTCGGCGGCGACGGTCTCGTCTGCCTCGGGCTCAGTATCGGCCACATCGACCTTCGTGTTAAAAGCCATGGTTCCTCCTTATGCCCACCGCACACGCGGCGGTCGAATACATACTAGCGGCCGCTAAACAGACGGCCGAAGAAGTTGACGATCCCGTTCTCGCCGTCACGGATCTGGCCAATCACGGCGCCGATCAGTACAAAGAATGCGATGACGAGCGTATCCCACAGGCCGAGCGTGAGCACCAGTACGGCGAGCACAAAACCAGCGACGGCTCCAAGCGTGGTATTGGGATGACGGACGGCATAGCTCCAGATGGCTGCCCCCGTACCCTTGATGAGACCCATGGCCTCATCAAAATCATTGGCGACCGCGTCATGCGACTCGGTACCCTCCACCTTGGGATCGACGACCTCGCTAGCCGGCGCGGCGCTCTGATCGATAGTCAGGCGCGGAGTGCGGACGGTCTTGTCTTGATTGGTATCACTCACCGGAAACCTCCACGGTCTGGACGGTAGTCTTGGACGGCAAAAAACGAACGCGTGCGGTCGTGCCCGGCGTGCCGAGCATGGTGTCGCAGGCCTCCTCGATACGTTGCTGCATCGCGGCTGCAAGGGAGGCCACATCCCGGTCGTCGAGCGCGATGGCGTCGACCTTAAAACGGACGCGCGATTCGTCGGAGCCCTGCACGCGCGCCTCGACATGCTCGACCATCACGCGGTCGTCGCGCTCTGCCGCGGTGCGAGCACACGAGGAGAGGGCGGCGAGCGTGACCTCGATATTACGCTCCCCCGCCGGATGCACGCAGGACGGCTCGCGACGAGCAAACATCAGGCGAAAGAAACACACGAGCACGCCGAGCGCCACGACACCGCCGCACGCCGTAACAACGATGCGAGGCAGCGGATCGCGCATCAACAGCATAAAGCGATAGGTATATGGCCCCCAAAACTGGCAGACTAACGTACCCAGCGCCACGACGGCGGCGGCAAGATACACGATCGCCAGGGCTCGTTTGAGCACGCGCATGCAGCGCTCCCTTCAAATCTCGATCCACAGAATGCAAAACGATTCGCATCATTATAAAAGAGCCGGGTCCGGTGCCTCATTGCACGCGGATCCGGCTCATCTATTCCACGAGGCTTGCATGCTCGCTTCATTATGCCCAGATATGCACGGCTCAATCCGTGCGGGCCTACTCCTCCTCGAGGGCAGCGATGACCTCGTCGGTCATGTCCATGGTGCTGTAAACATCCTGGACGTCGTCGAGCTCCTCAAGACGGTCGATGAGGCGCTGAACCTTCTTGGCGTCGGCGCCGGAGACCTCGGTCGGGGTGGTCGGGACCATGGTGGTCTCGGAGCCCTTGACCTGGACGCCCTGCTCCTCGAGCGCCTTGGAGACAGCCATGACCTCGTTGGCGGTAGTCCAGACGATCCACTCCTCGCCGGCGTCCTCGTAGTCCTCGCCACCGGCCTCGGCGATGGCCATCATGAACTCATCCTCGTCACCAGCAGCACCGTTGGCGATCATGGTCTCCTTCTTGGCGTTCTCGTCCAGGATCTCCTTGGCGACGACGATCTGACCCTTGCGCTCAAACTGGAAGGCGACGGAGCCGGAGGTGCCCAGGTTGCCACCAGCGTGGGAGAAGGCTGAACGGACATCGGCGGCGGTGCGGTTGCGGTTGTCGGTCAGGCAGTCGACGTAGACGGCGACACCGGCGGGACCGTAGCCCTCGTACACGATGTTCTCGTAGACGGCGGCATCGGCACCCGAACCAAAGGCCTTATCGATAGCAGACTTGATCTTGTCCTTAGGCATGGACTGAGCCTTAGCCTTGGCAACGGCAGCGGCGAGGCTGGCGTTGTTCTCGGGCAGCGGGTCGCCGCCGAGACGGGCAGCAACGGTGATGTTGCGGCTGAGCTTGGAGAAGAGGGCGGAACGCTTGGCGTCCTGCGCGCCCTTACGATGCTTGGTTGTGGCCCACTTAGAGTGTCCGGACATACGTGTCTCCTATCGGTTTCGACCTAAAGCCCAGCGCGAATGCTCGGGCAATATAAACAAACGCTATAAATGATATACCTACTGGCCTGTGAGATAAACAAAAAAATGAAGGCGTCGTGATGATGCAGCCCCTTGGCACAAAGCAGCCTGACCCCAATGCGCTAATCTTTGGTTAGGTCCAGAGGAGGTCGCTGCGGGTGATCGTGGCGCCGATGGCGAAAGGCATGCATGCAATGACCGGGTACAGGTAGCGCATGTAGGTCGACCCATTACATGGACCAATCAGGCACACAACGAGCACACCCAGCAGCGGTATCCAGATGGCCAGCGCGCGCCACGAATGGCGGCGCAACAGGTAGACCACCACGACGATCATGATCCACACGTAGGTGGCCGAGCTCATGGTGAGCGAGATAAACGGAATGCGCTGCACCGCCACGCGGTACAGGTTAATCAGGTGGTCGCACCAGCGCACGGCTTTGCTGTCGACCGGATGGAAGTCAAAGTACTTGAGGTTATCGGGCTTCGCCATGATCTCGGCACTGCGCGCCGTGCTGTAGACCCACGCATCGCGGGCACTCGGATAAAAGTAGCCGTAGTAGTTATTGATGAGCGCCGAGATATAGCACTCGGGATCCTTTTTGAACATCTGGGCCCACACCTCAAAATAGGCCTTGATGTCCTCCTGCGAGGCGTACTCGTTAAAGCAATTTTTGACGGCGTCCGACTTATCCGGGTTGTAACGGCGGCCCAGATTCTCGTACTTGAGCACACGGTCGATCACGGCACGCTCTTCGTCGGTCACCAAGCCGTCGCAAGGAGCCTCCACGATGGTGCCGTCCTCCTTAACCGTGGGGTTGACGCCCGAGTTGAGGCCGTCGTGCTTTTGGACAAAACGAGCCGTCTGCTGGAACGGAATCGAGAGGATTTCGCGCTTGGAACCAGGCGTGATGTCATGTGCCGGCATAAAGACCTTGGTGAAGTACATATTAGAGGCAAGGCAGAGTGCAAGCACCGCAAGAACTCCCACCCAGCGGAAACGCGGGGTGGTGCCCGAAGGCGCAGCACCAGCCTGCTTGGCTGCACGACGAGCCACGTGCGCGTCCCATGCGCAAAACGCCGCCGCGATTACGCATGCCGCCAGGGGAAACACCAGGCCGCCGTTGCGCAGAAACGTGGAACCCATGGCGCCCATAGCGAGCAGCAGCCAGTCATGGCGCACAAAGAGCACGGGCCTCTGTTCGCCCGCACGCTCGGCATTGGCATCGCGACGGGGCAGGCCGCATGCCACAAGCTTCACGGTCTGCACCAACAGCACCAAAAACGCGTCGGCAAACAGCACATCTTTGGTAAGCAGGGCCGCGTAGTTGGAGAACATGGGCATAAACACAAAGAACAGCAAGATCACGCCGCGGACCGGCAGGCTCACGCCTAGCTTGCGCAGCGACGAGATGGAATAGGCCATACAGGCGGCCGTAATGACGAACTGAGCGCAGGTGTAGATGGCAAGACCTGCGTTGGCGCTGTTGAACAGTGAAAGCCCCAGCTGGACGCACGAACCGATGATAGCCGTGTGCACCACGGGGTGATGTCCGTTGAGCAACACATTGGGATTGAGCAGACGCAGGTAGTCGCTCGTGCCGTTGGGATAGTTGAACCATTGGCGGATCTGCGCGCCCGTATCTCCCATAAAGAGGCCGGGCAGCGAGGCGATAAGCGTGGGCGCCCAGGCAATCATGAGCACAAGAAACGGCCCGACAAAGGGATGGACCGAGAGCACGGCGTGGGCAACACGCCACACGCGGCCAAAGTGGGTCTCCGAAAACGGAATGCGGCGGGAGCTCAACCAATCCAAAAACTCAAAAGCCAGATAGAAGGCCACAATCGCCAGAAGCATCCAGCCCGCGCCGCCAATCCAGGCGCAGATAACGCGTGCCTTGTCGCCCAGCACAATCTCTGCCGAATCGGCAAGGTCGTAGCTACGGCCGAACACCATGCAAACGGCAAAGAACAGCGATGGCAGCACGACCGACGGGCGCCAAGCGTCACCGCGGCCAAAGAACACATAGCGAAACGGCAGCGTGAGCAAGCAGGCAAGCGCGAGCAGCATCACTGCGTCGGTATGGCCGGCAAACGAGAGAAGTACCTCGTAGCACACGTAGAGCGTGCCCGTCGCCTTGGGGTCGATCGCCAGGACCGCGTTGCTCGACACCGGGGCGGGATCGATGGAAAACGCCGTGGTCGCCAGCAGGGCGAGCAAAAATGCGATGAGCGTCTGTTTGGCGGGATAGCGCTTAAACCAAACGATGCGGGCGGCGTCGCGCGCAGCCGTTGCGGAGAGGTCGGAATCCTTCACAGTCCGAATAGCCTTTCTAGAAACCTGCCAAAAAGGGACAGGTTTATTTTGGCAGGTTTTATCTGGGGAAACGTTACGGTTCTGTCATCGTTGCCCGGCAAAACCACCACAAAGGTGCCTGTCCCCCTTGTGGTGACATGTGGTGGCTAGGCGTCGAGGTAGATGCGCTGGGGGCGATTGCGGTGTCGGGCGAAGATGATGAGCGCCAGTCCTGCGATTACGAGCGGCAGGCTCAGCAGCTGACCCATGGTGATGACGCCGCCCAGCAGATAGCCCAGCTGGGCATCGGGCACGCGCACAAACTCAATGAGGAAGCGGACGATGCCGTAACCCATCACAAACACGCCCATAAACGTGCCCTGGGGCAGCAGCGGTTTTTTGCGGCTGAGCACCTGCAAGATGCAAAAGAGCACAATGCCCTCTAGGAATGCCTCGTAGAGCTGGGAGGGATGGCGCGGCATATCGCCCGCGGCGCCGCCGAAGATCACGCCCCAGGGCAAATCGGTCGGCTTGCCCCACAGCTCGCCGTTGACAAAGTTGGCGCAGCGCCCCAGGCACAGGGCCAGCGGAGCACCGATAACGGCAAGGTCGGCGATAGTCCAGGCATCGAGCTTGTACATACGGCACACGAGCACGCCACCGATGATGCCGCCCACCAGGCCGCCGTGGAAACTCATGCCGCCTTCGTTGGTGGCGAAGATCTCGAGCGGATGCGCCCAGTAGTAGCCATCACCGTAAAAGATGACGTAGAACAGGCGGGCGCCAATGATAAGGCCAAAGACCACACCGACCACGACGCTCGTCAGGTCGTCGACCGTAATGTCGAAACCCCAGCGACGCTGCGTGCGATACATGACGACCGCCGTGAGCAGAGCGCCGACCACGTAGGCCAAGCCGTACCAGTAGATGGTGATGGGCCCCGCCGAAATCGCGACGGGATCAAGCATATGGTAGAGGTCGTTGAGCATATCGGTCCCCTTGCTCCCTACATACAAATGCGGCCGCGGGCCTTGCGCTCGCAGCCGCATATTTGGGCGTGACGTCTATGCGGAGCACATCGCCCGCAGCTTTCGCATCTTAGAACGGCGCATACTCGTCGTACAGGTCCTCGGTCTCGCCGGAGGCATTGACCTGCTCGACACGGGTAACGCCGGGTACGTGCTCCTTGAGGATACGCTCGATACCCATGGACAGGGTCAGTGCGCTCATAGGGCAGCCGGCGCAGGCACCCTGAAGCTCAAGCTGGACGACGCCCTCGTCGTCGACGCCCACATACTCCATATCGCCGCCGTCAGCCTGCAGGTTGGGGCGGATCTCCTCAAGAACCTTCTTAAGCAGCTCTTCGTTAACAGCCACAGGGGCTCCTTTCTCACAATAACGCGGGCGCGCCCGCGGACAGAGCTATGTTACTACAGCCATGTACCCGCTCACGAGCCGTCCATGCGCGCGGACACGACTTTCACGAGCAGTCAATTTGAACTGCGCCCCAATTCTTGGACGGGCTAATAAGCGGCCTACGCCGCACATAGGGACTGATTCCGGAATTCCTCCGGGGTCAGTCCCTTCAGTTTAACCTGCCTCCTTCTCGTGTTCCAATGGAT